>JAHHLF010000239.1 GCA_018679315.1 Bacteroidia bacterium
TCCAGTTCAGAGGTCCTTTCCAGGTAGATTTGCTGGATAATGCAGATGCATTAACTCAAACCATAGGAACTGCTTTTGTCCCAGATGGAATGTATAAGGAACTACGCTTTAAATTTCACAAAGATGAGGACCTGCCGATGGCAAATGACCTTTTTGACAAGTCGATCTTTATCGAAGGAACTATTGATGGAACTCCTTTTGTGTTCTGGCATGATACCAGCGAAAATCTTGACGTGGGAAGAAGTACAGGAGTTGAAGTGATTGACGGTACTGTGAACTTCACGGTAACGTTTGATATTTCTCAATTTCTAAGCTCTTTTAACGAGATTGATTTAAGTACGGCTACAGATAACAATCAGGACGGACTTATTGAAATATATCCCAACGATGAGGACGGAAACAGGGAAATGGCAGATCTTCTTAAAGAAAATATTAAAGCTACAGCTGATATAATTAATAAGTAGTACCCCCTTGAGAGAATGATATTTTAAAACCAGCAGGATTCCCTGCTGGTTTTTGATTTTGGATTAGTCTGAAATTAGTCTATGGAAGACGATCTTATCTCCATTTTCCAGCTGCCAGCGATCTGTTAGCCCCGCATTGACCTCTAACACGTACATTATAGGATTTTCGGATGGTAATCCCGTTTCATTCATGGGTTGTGCATTAGTCACAATGCTGGTTACCATCAGATCTTTATCGATATAAATAATATCCAGAGGGAATCGGGTATTTTTCATATAGAAACTGTGGTACGCCTCTTCAGGGAAAATAAATAACATACCCTGATTCTGTTCCATACTCTCCCGGTACATGAGTCCGGTTTGTGTCTCATAATCACTTTCGGCAATCTCTATGTCGAGTTCAGCCAGGAGGGTATCCGACTCTGCCCTGTAGACGGAAAGTGTCCCTTCTTTGGTAAAGGTAACAGGTGCCGTACTGACAGACTTTTTAGCCTCTTGTTTGCAGCTTCCGGAGATAAATAATACTGCGGTAAAAATCAGGAGGAAATAAAAAGCTCTTTTCATCGCGAATTCCTTTTACGCTCTTCTGGGTTTAAACATAAAGAACAGCCCTATGAGTATAAAAGGAATACTCAGCCACTGACCTGTTGAAAGAAGTCCCAGGGATTCCTCAAATCCACCCTGACTTTTCTTGACGTATTCAACGAAAAATCGGATCGTCCATAACAGGACCAGAAACAAGCCAAAAAGATAACCGGGTTGGTTTTTTTTCTCAGTCTTCCAATAGAGGAAATGCAGGATAAGGAAAACAAAGATGTAGCATATTCCTTCGTAGAGTTGCGCGGGATGTCTGTAAGGGATAGCATCCAGGTACTCCGAAAACTGGGGGTTGTTCTCCAGCGCTTTATAAGCGGCATTAACAGTTTTTTCCTTAGTGATCCTCATGACTGAGGACGCCGGCATATCATCACTGTCGCGAACAAATTTAGTGGCGAATAGGAAGGATTTCTCTACAATTTTCCCATTGATCTCTGAATTGAAGAAGTTGCCAAGGCGAACGCAAAAGGCCCCTATGGCGACAGGAATGACAACCCGATCGAGGATCCAGAGCATTTTAAAGCCTTTGTGTTTTCGGGTATACAGGTACATTCCTATGATAATTCCGATGGCTGCTCCATGGCTAGCCAAACCGGTGAAACCCGTAAACTCATATCCATTGATAAGACCAAACAAGCTGCTGCCTGCCCTTTCTCTTATCGGAAGCAGTATTTCAAGCAAATGATTGGAGTAATACGGCCAGTCGTAAAAAATAACATGACCCAGACGAGCTCCCAGCATGGTAGCTATTACGGTATAGATAAAGAGGGAGTCGAGTTCCTGAACTGTTTTTTTCTCCTTGAGGAAGATTCTCTTCATAATGAACCAGCCTAAAGCAAAAGCTATGATCCACAGTAGGTTGTAATACTTGATCTGGAGAAATCCGATCTTAAAAAGTGTGTCAGCAGGATTCCAGATAAAACCTAAGAAATGCATATGATATTTTTTTAAGCGACTAAGATAAACAAATACGAAGAGAGCAAATCAGATTAACAATGCTTCTCACAGAAAAAAACAATCTTCCAGAGAAATTTACAAACGCTTTATGGAACGGGATCATAACCACTTCCACCCCAGGGATGGCAACTGAAAATTCGCTTTATTGATAACCAACCACCTTTGAACAAGCCGTGTTTTCTTAGGGCTTCAAGGGTGTACTGGGAGCAGGTTGGAGAATAACGGCAACTTGAGGGTAAATATGGCGAGATCAATAATTGATACCCGCGTACCAGGAAAACAAATGGGGCTATGAGGATTTTTTTCATATGATACTAAAGGTAGTACCTTCTTTTCCGTCCATGAGTTGAATCCCCATATTGGCCAATTCATCTCTGATCTTATCCGAAGTGGCAAAATCCTTATTGGCCCTGGCCTCATTGCGAAGTTGAATGAGCAAAGCTACCACCCCACCCAGTTTGTCAGAAGATGCATTAAGCTGTGTAGTGGACTCCAGTCCAAGGACATCAAATATGAATTGATTCATCGTTTCTGAGAGGATCTTAAGGTCTGTTTCGGAAACTTGTGCTTTACCCTCTTTGAGCAAGTTGATAAATTTCACGCCCTCAAACAATACGGCGATCAATACCGGGGTATTGAAGTCGTCATTCATAGCGTCATAACACTTTTGTTTCCAGGCTGGCAGATCTATACTCGATGTTTTAGAACTTGTTAAACCATCGATCAGACTTAAGGCGTCCATCA
>JAHHLF010000275.1 GCA_018679315.1 Bacteroidia bacterium
GTACATATTTGAGTTTTGAAAACAGGGATGATCAATTCACCGGGGGTATAAAAATGATACCTATCAGCACCCCAAAGGGAGAATTCAAGGTGTGGACAAAGCGTGTAGGTAACAATCCTGCTAAGAAAGTCCTCCTGCTCCATGGCGGGCCAGGGATGACCCATGAGCTCTATGAATGTGCAGATGGGTACTTTCCACAGGAAGGCATAGAGTATATATACTATGATCAATTAGGTTCTTATTACAGCGACCAGCCGGATGATCTGGATCTATGGACCACGGAACGCTTTGTTGAAGAAGTAGAGCAAGTGAGGCAAGCACTGGGACTAGATCCTTCAAATTTCTATTTACTCGGACAATCCTGGGGCGGTATCCTTGCTATGGAATACGCCTTAAAATATCAGAAGAATCTAAAAGGACTCATCATTTCCAATATGATGAGCAGTATTCCGGAGTACAATGCCTATGCGCAGGAAGTACTGGGCCCACAGTTAGATCCCGAAATTTACAAAGAAGTCAAAGCCCTGGAAGATGCCGGGGATTACAGCAATCCCAGGTATGGAGAATTATTGTTTGAACACTATTATACAGAGCACGTCCTTCGTATGCCGCCGGATCAATGGCCTGAGGCTGTAATGCGTACTTTGAAACACGGGAACAATCAGGTATATGTCCATATGCAAGGCTACAGTGAATTTGGTATCACCGGGGATGCAACCCTAAAAGATTGGGATATAAAAGACCGTCTAAAAGAATTGGAAGTGCCTACCCTGGTTATTGGCGCCCAATATGACACCATGGATCCGAAACACATGGAATGGATGTCTACTGAAGTACAAAATGGTCGATATCTATATTGCCCGAATGGGAGTCATCTTTCTCAATACGATGATCAAAAAACCTATTTTAACGGGGTGATCTCTTTTATTAATGATGTAGCTGACAACGCCTTTTAAGGAGCAGGATTTGGAATATCTTCATGGATCTTTTCGATTGATTTGATGAGTTCAGTGCTCAAATCAATATCAATACTCCCAATGTTCTCTTTTAGCTGATCCATGCTCGTAGCACCAATAATATTTGCAGTGACGAAGGGGCGAGAGGTTACAAAGGCCAAGGCCATTTGAGTCAGGCTTATGCCATTCTCCTGTGCCAGTTCATAGTATCTCTGTACAGCAGCTTCAGAATTAGGTTTGCTATAGCGATTATAATTTGGAAAAAGGGTGACCCGGGCATTGGCCGGTTTCATTCCACCCATATATTTTCCGGTTAACACGCCAAATGCCAGAGGCGAATAAGCCAATAAGCCTATTTCCTCTCGCATCGCAATTTCCGATGTACCTACTTCAAACAAGCGGTTGAGCATATTATATGGATTTTGAACAGTGATCATCCGTGGCAACGATTCGTGAACCTTGCTTTCTTCCAGGAATCGCATACAGCCCCAAGGGGTTTCATTGGAAAGTCCAACCTGGCGTATCTTTCCTTCCTCCCGAAGGTCGCGTAAGGTTTCCAGAACCTGATGGATGTTATCTTCCCAATAATCCTTAGTTGAATGGGTATAGCCACGCTGACCAAAAAAATTAGTGTGTCTTTCGGGCCAATGAAGTTGGTATAGGTCAATGTAATCTGTCTGCAGCCGCTTAAGGCTGCCATCAACTGCCTCAATTAGTGAATCCCTGCTAAATCCAGTAGTTCTGATGAATTTTGTGTAATCTCCCCTCCCTGCAATTTTAGATGCCAGAATTATTTTATCCCTATTTCCGGTTTTTTTGAACCAATTTCCGATGATGGTTTCTGTCACGGCATAGAGCTCTTTCATTGCCGGAACAGGATACAATTCTGCAGTATCAAAGAAGTTGATCCCCTGGTCAAAGGCATAGTCCATTTGTTGATGGCCTTCAGCTTCGTTGTTTTGACGTCCCCATGTCATGGTTCCCAAACAAATTTTGCTGACTTCAATATCGGTATGCGGTAGGGTTGTGTAGATCACGTATTCGAGAAGCTTACTCTATCTTTTCAAAAATACTTAATCCAAGCGGGATTTTCCCACAAAGCTTAGTCGATTTCCACCAAAACAGGACAATGGTCACTGTGGACAGCCTCGGAAAGAATTACAGAACGCCTTAGCCGGGCTTCAAGGGGACGGCTAACCATGGCATAATCTAAGCGCCATCCTTTATTATTAGCGCGCGAATTTGCCCGATAGCTCCACCATGTATAATTATGAGGTTCCGGATTTAAATGCCGGAAGCTGTCAATAAAACCACTGGAGAGAAAGTTCGTCATCCACTGGCGTTCTACAGGGAGAAAACCGGATACATTCTTATTCCGGACCGGGTCGTGGATATCTATGGCTTCATGGCATACATTGTAATCGCCACAAACGACCAGGTTGGGTGAGGCTTTCCTTAAGCCCGTTACATATTCCTTAAAATCGGCCATGTATTGCAATTTGAAATCCAACCGATCCAGATTACTCCCGGATGGAACGTAAACAGATAAGACAGAAAGTCCATTGAAATCGGCTTTTAGATTTCTGCCTTCATTATCCATATATGCAATTCCCGTCCCATACGAAACATTATCAGGTTTGTTCTTGCTTAAGATCGCTACTCCGCTATACCCTTTTTTTTGTGCACTAAACCAATGCTGGTGTTCATATCCCAGGGCTTTAAACGCTTGCGTATCTATCTGCTCTTCCATGGCCTTGATCTCTTGCAGGCAGATCACATCCGGGTCTGAAGCCTTTAGCCAGGAAACAAAGCCTTTATTCATTGCGGCCCTGATACCATTTACATTGTAGGTGAGTATTTTCATAAAAATTGCTTCTGCCAAAAATAGGAAAGTTAGAAGTTATGACCACCCAAAGGAAATAGCTATATTCACTCTATAATTATTCCTATGAAATATCCCCTGCTGATCATACTTCTGACCCTTTTTTCATTTCAAACACTTCAAGCACAGGATGTCATAGATCAAGACGTTTCTGACAGGAATGAACTTAAGTTAAACGCATTTAATTTGATTGCTTTTACGGCTATTGACATCAACTATGAACGTCTGATAAATGAAGAGGCTTCCTTTGGCACAGGCCTGTTTATCAATACCGGGGATGATAATGATTTTGGATATTACAGGACATTTTCCTTAACCCCTTACTATAGGCAATTCTTTTCTAAAAGATATGCCAAAGGGTTTTTTGTGGAAGGATTTGCTATGCTCAATTCAGGAAAAGAAATTTATGATCTATTTCTCGAAGACCAGGGCGGTCAGGCAAGGGAGGATTCCTTCACGGCATTTGCCCTTGGTATTTCTGTTGGCGGGAAATTTGTAACCACTCGTGGCTTTGTGGCCGAGATCTATGCCGGTATTGGAAGAAATCTATTTGGGGTAGATCTTGCTCCTGAAGTTATTGGCAGAGGCGGTATATCATTAGGATTCAGATTTTAGAAACTCTATTCAAGCATATGAGGCGCTACTTGATTGCTCTCTTTACAATACTTTCGTTGAATGCAATACTGGGTCAGCAAGTAAAAACTGACAGTATTACACGATTACCCGGGATCACACTCACCGAACCGGCTAAAAGCCGGGAATTAGGCATTACTACTTCTTCCGTACTCAGAGAGTCTGCCCTGGAACAGTTCGGGCCAATAGATTTTGCTTCAACCCTCAATCAGACCTCCGGGGTATTCCTGTTATCAGGGGCCCTAAATACTAATAGGATCACTATTCGCGGGGTGGGTGCGCGCACTCCATTTGGTACGGATAAATTGCGACTCTATTACAAGAATATCCCCGTCACAAACGGAACGGGTGTCTCTACTTTGGAGGCTTTTGACCTTGAAGATCTCTACGCCATAGAAATCGTGAAAGGTCCTAAGGCTTCGGCATATGGTAGTGCTTTAGGCGGAGCGATCCTGCTTAAACCCGAGGTCCCCTCCGGGAAAACTCTTTTAAAAAATTCCTTGAACCTGGGGTCTTATCAATTGATTAAAGATCATCTGAGTTTTACTACGTCGGAATCCAATTTCTCTATGCGCGTCAACGCCAATCTAATGCGAACAGATGGTTATAGGGAAAACAATGATTTTGAAAGAAATGGATTCCTTGCTGATGCGACGATCGGCATAAATTCTAAACACAGTCTCAGCCTGTTGCTCAACTACATGGATTATAATGCCCAGATCCCCAGCTCCTTAAACGAAACGGATTTTAACTCAGCGCCTACCAAAGCAGCTTTTACCTGGTCTGAGGCCAGAGGCTTTGAAGACAATCAATATACCTTAACCGGGCTAAACTGGAAATACGATATTTCCTCAGCCCTATCCAGTGAGCAATCTGTTTTTTATACCTACCTGGATCATTATGAGGCCAGGCCCTTCAATATCCTCGATGAGTTCACAAATTCCTTTGGCTGGCGCGGTTTACTCACGCACAAGTCCGCAACAAACAAAGCCATCTATCGTGTGGGCATGGAGCTCTTTAAAGATGAATACAATTGGGCAACTTATGAGAATTTATATGAAGACAACAATGGCCTGGGTAGCTTACAGGGATCCAGATTAAGTAGCAATAAGGAATTCCGCTCTCAATATTTTCTTTTTGGCCAGGCACAATTTCCTGTCTCCTCTTCATTTACTATGCAATTCAACCTGAACTTGAACAGGACAACATATGATTTTCGGGATCTGTTTAACAGCGGAAGTGACAATACGAGTGCCAAAAAGAAATTTGACTGGATATTTATGCCTGGAATTGATCTCTCATATACCTTGTCCAAAGGAAAACGGATCTATGCCAATATAAGTCGCGGTTTTTCAAATCCTGGTCTCGAAGAAACACTGACACCGGATGGACTAATTAATCCCGATCTCGAACAAGAGAAAGGATGGCAATATGAAGTGGGTACACAACTAAATTTTCCTGAATCCGGGTGGAATGTTCAGCTTTCCATTTACCGAATGCGCATTAAAGATCTCTTGGTCTCAGACAGGATAGGGGAAGACCAGTTTATCGGTAGAAATGCCGGGAGCACTATACACAATGGCCTGGAATTAGACCTCCAAAAGACATTTAAGGTATCTCAAGGTAGCCTTCTAATTCCATATATCAGCTACACCTTAAATGATCATGAATTTCAGGAATTTATTGATGAAGACGAGGATTATTCCGGAAACCCGTTAACTGGGGTTCCAAAGCAACGCGCAAATATGGGTGTGCGTGCCATTTTAGGCCCGAATTGGCAATGGAATATCGGATTGCAATATGTAGATGAGATCCCGCTGACAGATGCGAATACATTAAATAGCAATGATTATTTCCTATGGCACGCCAATCTCGCTTATAGCCACCAGCTATTAGATAGGTTAAAACTACAAGTTAAAATGGGCGTAAATAATCTATTCAATGAACGCTATGCCCAATCTGTCCTGATCAATGCCAGCAGTTTTGGGGGCTCCTTGCCCAGGTATTATTATCCGGGAAATGACAGAAATTTTTATGCAGGCCTGCACCTTGAATGGGCTCTATAAGCGAGCCAACCAGCCAGCCATATCCACTTCTTTTTTAAGAACATTTGCTACTTCACTAAGGGAAATACGGCGTTGTTCCATACTGTCGCGTTCACGAATAGTTACTGTTTGGTCTTCCAGGGTTTGATGATCAATGGTAATACAAAATGGGGTTCCTATGGCGTCTTGTCTTCTGTATCTCCTTCCAACTGCATCTTTCTCATCGTATAGAACATTGAAATGGCATTTGAGCTCATCGACAAGTTTATGCCCAATCTCAGGTAGCCCATCCTTTTTTACCAAGGGGAGGATGGCTGCTTTTACCGGTGCGAGTATAGACGGAACCTTCAATACGGTTCGCTTACTACCATTTTCCAATTCTTCCTCTTGCAAGGCATTTGAAAACACCGCCAGGAACATCCGGTCTAAACCTATTGAGGTTTCCACTACATAAGGCACATAGCTCTCATTCAATTCAGGATCAAAATACTGGAGTTTCTTCCCAGAGAACTTTTCATGACTCCCAAGGTCGAAATCTGTTCTGGAGTGGATGCCTTCCAACTCTTTAAAGCCGAATGGAAATTTAAATTCTATATCGGCGGCGGCATCTGCATAATGTGCTAATTTCTCATGATCGTGAAAGCGATAATTTTCTTCACCAAGACCAAGGGATAAATGCCATTTCATGCGTTTTTCCTTCCACTCCTCATCCCACTCCATCTGACTACCTGGCCGGATAAAGAATTGCATTTCCATTTGTTCGAATTCGCGCATTCTGAATATGAACTGACGGGCAACGATCTCATTCCTGAATGCTTTCCCAACCTGAGCAATGCCAAATGGGATCTTTAATCTCCCCGATTTTTGAACATTAAGAAAATTTACAAATATCCCCTGTGCCGTTTCCGGACGCAAGTACAGATCGGTAGCGCTCTCTGCTGAAGCACCGAGTTTAGTGCCGAACATTAAATTAAATTGCTTGACAACCGTCCAATTTCTCGATCCGGAGATTGGACAAGCGATCTCTAATTCTTCGATCAACATTTTTACATCCGCCAGGTCTTCCTTCTCTAAGGAACGCGCCATTCTTTTAATGGTCGTCTCTGCCTTTTTGCGATATTCCACAACCCTCGGGTTTGTGGTGATGAATTGTTCCTCATCGAATGCTTCTCCAAAGCGCTTTTTTGCTTTCTGAATCTCCTTTTCGACCTTCCCTTCAATCTTGGCTACATGGTCTTCAATAAGTACATCTGCCCTGTATCGCTTTTTAGAATCTTTATTGTCTATTAAAGGATCGTTAAACGCATCTACATGGCCAGATGCTTTCCAGGTAGTCGGATGCATCAAGATGGCTGCATCGATCCCGACGATATTCTCGTTTAATTGTACCATGGCTTTCCACCAATACGCCCGTAAATTATTCTTTAGCTCGGCCCCATTCTGGCCATAATCATATACTGCGCTTAGTCCATCATAGATCTCGCTTGAAGGAACTACGAATCCGTACTCCTTAGCATGGGAGATAACGTCTTTAAAATGATCTGCTGATTTTGCCATTGGGCAAAAATAGCCCATTAGCACTAGATAGGGAATATTATTTCAATTGAAATTCCGTGCTGGAAAGTAATTTTTCGTCTTCGAAAATATTAAGGGTGTATGTACCCGTTTTGAGAGAACCTTCAGGTACGGTGATGAAATCGCAAACAACGATCTCTTCACCCACATAGATCAATTCTACACGCTTACTATATACATTGCCACTGACAGAGATAGTATTGGCATTGTCCTCAATGACGCCCATATTGGTTCCTAGAAACTGGAGGTAGATAACTTTCTCCTGACTTCGCGCAGTTGGATTCGCTGCAATGGTTACACAACCACGCAATTTTTCGATCGTAGAGGCCTTATTGGTTTTTATGGGACGTCCATTCCGCAAGCGGAAACCACTCCCCTCAGAATTGTTTAACTGTAAGTAACTTTTCGTCTTTAATTCCTGACTCAGTTCTTTATTCTTTTCCCTGAGCAAAGCTTCTGCTTCGGCCAGGGTACTGCTTTTACTCCGTAATTCCTCAATTATTGCTCGTGTCTCCTGATTCTGTTCTGCGAGTTGGGCGTTGTTGTAGCGAAGAAAACTATTGCTTTTAATTAAGCTGTCATTACGTGCTTCCAGGATGCGAAGTTCTTTTCTGTATTCCCGCAACTTAGTGACGGTAAAATTTAATCGCCCAACAGAATCCAAAAGGGTCTGAACCCGATATCTGGAGTCCTGTAATTCAATTTCGTTTACCTCATTTAAAGCAGAGAGTCGGTCTACTTCAGTACGCATTAAAGTAAGGTCTTTTATTAGGAGCCCGCGCTCTTCTTCCAGGTAGTTAATTTGCGCTTTGGATTGGGCATAGCTATAGTAAAAGGCAATTAATATCCCTACGATCACCGCTATCAATGCAGCAAGAATAATTTTGTAATTGAATTTGTTATCTTGAACGTCCATTCAAAACGGTTAAGTTACCCGTAGATTATAGTAGAGATTTGACCTTTCGCAAGATTTCAAAGATACTAAATGATGTAAACACCATTCTCTTCCCACACCTGTGTTTTGGATGTAATGCGCGATTATATCGAGGAGAGAAGCATTTATGTACCATTTGTCGTGACCAAATACCTCTTACCGAGCACAATTATGAGGCCGAAAACGAGGTAGACAAGGTATTTTATGGTAGGATTAACATTCAAAAGGCCGCTGCGCTTCTCTATTTTGAGGAGGAAGGAATCGTTAAAAACCTTATCCATCACCTTAAATATAAGGGGTGCGAAGAGATCGGGACGCTTCTGGGGGATTGGTTTGGGTCTATATTAAAAAGCCGGGATCTTCCCTTGCAAATTGATCTTGTGATCCCAGTTCCTCTTCACAGTCGAAAAAGAAAGAAAAGAGGGTATAATCAAGTGTCAAAATTTGCAGAGCGACTCGCATTTCATCTCGAAGCGGAATACAATGAAACTCTCCTCGTTAAACGCTCTCATACCAAGACACAAACAACAAAAGACAGGTGGTTGCGATATCTGGATCAAGAAGGACAATTCGCAGTAGAGAATCCACAAGATTTACACAATAAATCTGTCCTTTTAGTAGATGATGTGATCACGACCGGAGCCACTATGGAATCTTGTGGCAAGGTATTACTTCAGGCAGAAAATGTACGCCTGTACTTAGCTGCTATGGCGTGCGTACGCTAATTTTTGCGTTCGTTATTTTAGTTGTTTCTTTGTTGGAAGCTATTTAATTATGCTGTTGGCAAAGCGAATACTATCTTCCCTCTTCCTGGTATTTCTTCTTCTAGCTACCTGGCAATGTGCCAAAAGGGGGAGTCCAACCGGTGGGCCAAAGGATACAACGCCGCCTGTGCAAATTAGTGCAGATCCTGAAGAATTTACAACAGAATTTGAAGCGAAGAATATCCGATTGTATTTTGACGAATATATTCGATTAGACAACCCGCAAGATCAATTGATCGTCTCACCACCTTTAAAATATCTACCCTTACTAAGCCCCCAAGGTGGAGCCAGTAAGTATGTGGAAGTAGGGATCAAGGATACCCTGAAAGAGAATACGACCTATACGATCAATTTTGGACAAAGCATAGTTGATAACAATGAAAATAACCCGGCCCCTTTTCTCAGCTATGTATTTTCTACCGGAACTTACATAGACTCCTTAACCTTAAGCGGCATAGTAACGGATGCCTTCAACCGTACTCCTGATACCTATATTAGTGTAATGCTCTATGAGCTGGATTCTGCTTTTACAGATTCTACAATCTACCAAAAACCACCGACATACATTACCAATACCTTGGACAGCCTGACGACTTTCACCCTCCAAAACTTAAAAGAAGGTTCATACAAGTTAGTAGCAGTAAAAGACCAAGGCAAGAATAATCTCTTTGATCAGGATCAGGATAAGATCGGGTTTGTTGAGGATACGATCACGCTGCCGACAGATTCTGTTTATTCCTTAAATCTATTTCGGGAAATCCGAGATTTTAGTATGTCACAACCTTCACTGGTTTCCGGCAATAAAATAATTTTTGGATATACAGGCGGTGAAGAAAATATTGAAATACAGCCACTTACAGTCTTGCCTGACAGTATGAAAACCTTATTAGTTAAGGAATACGAGAGGGACACATTAAATTATTGGTTTAGTCCTCCTATGCCCGATTCCATTGTTTTTGAAGTTAAAAATGATGCACGTGATTATATTGATACCTTCACCGTAAAGGCTCGTGAATTGGCGGCGGATAGTCTGTTACTTAATCCTAGTCATTCCCGCAGAATCAATCTGGAAGAAGAGTTTCAGCTACTATCAAATACTCCCTTAATTCAAGCAGACACAACGGCCATTAGCATAATGGATCAGGATTCTGTTCTGGTAGCATACAACCACATCCTGGATACGCTTAACAATCGCATCACGCTGAAGTTTAACAAAGAACCTAACAGCGGTTACATGGTTAGGGTGATGCCAAATGCCTACACAAATTTCTTCGGACAACGAAATGATACCCTCTTCTAT
>JAHHLF010000086.1 GCA_018679315.1 Bacteroidia bacterium
ACAAATGGCATCCTGAAAAACAGGAAGAAGTCGCCCGCTTAAAATAGCTGCCATTTCCCATAAAACTATATCTTTGCCTCTACAGATAGGGACACTTTTATATGGAATATTTAGAATTTGAATTACCCATCAAGGAGTTGGAAGAGCAGCTGGAAAAATGCCAGTTGATAGGGGAAGAGAGCGAGGTTGATGTTTCTGAAACCTGCAAACAGATCGAGTCTAAGCTCCTCGAGACACGCAAGGAGATCTACAAAAACTTAAGCGCCTGGCAACGTGTGCAATTATCACGTCATCCGGACAGACCTTATACCTTGGATTATATCCGCGCTATTTGTGGGGATACCTTTCTGGAATTACATGGAGATCGCAATGTAAAAGACGATAAAGCCATGATAGGCGGTCTCGGAAAAATTGGAGATCAGAGCTATATGTTCATAGGCCAGCAAAAAGGCTATAATACCAAGACACGTCAGTACAGAAATTTTGGAATGGCCAATCCGGAAGGTTATCGCAAAGCCCTCCGACTCATGAAATCTGCCGAGAAATTTGGAGTTCCGGTCGTTTGCCTTATTGATACCCCTGGTGCTTATCCCGGTATTGAAGCAGAAGAGCGCGGCCAGGGAGAAGCTATTGCCAGGAATATTTTAGAGATGACCCGACTCAAGGTTCCGATCATAGTGGTCATTATTGGTGAAGGTGCATCAGGCGGTGCATTGGGAATAGGTGTAGGTGATGTAGTCTTAATGTTGGAGAATACCTGGTACTCAGTGATCTCTCCTGAAAGTTGCTCCTCGATCCTTTGGCGTAGCTGGGAGTACAAAGAAATTGCGGCCGAAGCCCTGAAGCTAACAGCCTCAGATATGAAGAGATTAAAGCTCATAGACGAGATCGTGAAAGAACCCATTGGAGGAGCTCACAGGAACCGTGAGAAAACATTTACGATCGTCAAGAACAAGATTTCGAAACATTTTGAAGAGCTGAAAAAGTTATCACCAGAAGCGCTCGTTAAAAAGCGAATGAATAAATATGCCGATATGGGCGTCTATAATTCATGAGCCTATAAAACATCGACAAACTGCACAACCGGGTTTTATCGAAATCCGGTTTTTTTGGCTTATTAACACAAGTTGGCAACTTATTAACAGTAGATGTTAATCAAATAGTGAATATCCGAAAGGGCAAAAAAAAGTGTTAACTTAAGCGTATTGTATACTTTTGCGGATATGGATAAACCAAGCCGGGTACTTGCTCACAAGATCGGTAAATCTACGCTCATACAACTTGAAAAAGGAAAATTACCGCCGCAAGCGGTTGATTTAGAGGAAGTTGTACTTGGCGCGATGATGATCGACAAAAAAGGGATCGATGAAGTGATCGACATTCTTCACCCCGATGCCTTCTATAAAGACGCGCACAAGTTGATCTATGAAGCCATATTCGCGCTCTTTGAAAACTCCGAGCCGGTGGATTTATTAACCGTTTCGGGCCAATTGAAGAAAGTTCAGAAGCTCGAAGCCGTCGGTGGCGATTTTTACCTGATCAAACTCACTCAGAAAGTAGCGTCATCGGCTCATATTGAGTTCCATGCACGTGTTATTTTACAAAAATATATCCAGCGAAGTTTGATCCGGATCTCTAATGAGATCATCGAAGATGCCTATGATGAAACCACAGATGTGTTTGATCTTCTCGACAGTGCAGAATCCAAATTATACGAGGTCACCCAGGGCAATTTGAAAAAATCAGCCCAGTCTGCACTCAACCTGGTTATCGAAGCGAAAAAGAAGATCGAAGAGATCTCAAACAAAGAAGGATTGAGTGGAATCCCTTCTGGTTTTGAGCGACTCGATAAATTGACCTCAGGATGGCAGCCCAGTGATTTGATCATTATTGCAGCCAGACCGGGTATGGGTAAAACAGCATTGACACTTTCTATGGCCCGCAATATTGCGGTTAATGATAACATTCCCGTCGCTTTCTTTTCTTTGGAAATGTCCTCTGTGCAATTGATCACACGACTGATCTCTGCGGAAACCGGACTCCCCTCCGAAAAATTAAGAACAGGAAGGCTCGAAACCCATGAATGGGAGCAATTGAATGTCAAGATCAAATCCCTTGAAAAAGCACCCTTATTTATAGATGATTCCCCGTCATTGTCCATTTTTGACCTGAGGGCAAAAGCAAGGCGGCTCGTATCACAACACGATATAAAATTGATCGTACTGGATTACCTTCAATTGATGACATCCGGTACCTCAAATAAAGCTGGGAACAGGGAACAGGAGATCAGTAGTATTTCCAGGAACTTAAAAGCCCTGGCCAAGGAATTGAACGTGCCTGTTATTGCACTTTCACAGCTTTCGAGGGCGGTTGAAACCCGGGGTGGGAGTAAGCGTCCTATACTATCCGACCTAAGGGAATCCGGGGCTATCGAACAGGATGCCGATATCGTATCTTTTATATATCGTCCTGAATATTATAAAATAGATGAGTGGGACGATGAAGAGCGGACACCAACACAGGGTCAGGCAGAATTCATTGTAGCCAAGCACCGTAATGGTGGATTAGATTCTCTCCGTTTGAAATTTGTTGCCCAACTTGGTAAATTTGAGAACCTGGACGATTTTGACTCACCCTTCGAATTCCAATCCAAGATGAATGCCAAGGAAGATAATCCGTTCATTACTAAAAACCTGCCAAGCACAGAAGAAGCTTTTGGAAATCCATTGAACGACGACCTAAGTGAGGAGGACGAAGACAATAATATTCCTTTCTAAGCTGTTCTATTTACACCAGAGAACCACGCCGTTGAATTACTGTTCATGAGGAAGCTATTATTTATTGTGGTATTGCTTTGCACACAGGGTGCCATGGCCTCTATGATCCTGATACCTATGGATGCGGAGAGCCAGAAGAACCACTTGAAAGCATATGGCATTACGTACTGGGTGCTGACGAAGCAACAAAAAGTACAATGGCTGTTAAACTATCGGGGCGGTTCTTTCCTGTTACCCGATGGAGAAAACATTCGAAGAGAATGCCAGATACGAGGCGTGTCCTTTGAGATCGTATCAGATCCCCAGGCCCAGGCCATTCTGGATGGGATCAGTAGTCCGTCTCAAAACCAGGAAGCAGTTATCCTGGAGAAAGCGCCTAAAATTGCCGTCTATTCACCAAAAGACAATCAACCCTGGGACGACGCTGTAACTATGGTACTGGCCTATGCAGAGATCCCCTATGTTACAGTTTATGACGAGGAGGTTTTAGACAACAAACTTGTGCTCTATGATTGGTTGCACTTGCACCACGAAGATTTTACAGGACAGTATGGAAAATTCTATGGCGCCTACAGGGCAGCGCCCTGGTACATTGAAGGCAAGCGGAATGCAGAAAATTTAGCATCAAAATTAGGGTATAGTAAAGTATCCGAAGAGAAAAGAGACGTAGCCTTAAAGATCAGGAATTATGTAATTGGTGGCGGATTCATGTTTGCCATGTGTTCTGCTACAGATAGTTTTGACATCGCACTCGCGGCAGAGGGCGTAGATATTTGCGAACCCATGTTCGATGGAGATCCTTCGGATGCCAACTATCAGTCTAAACTGAATTATTCCCGTACGTTCGCCTTTACGAATTTTAGGCTCGAAAGAAATCCCTTGCGATATGAGTTCTCGTCTATTGACATGACCAATAAACGTAATAATGTGCAAAGGGAAACAGATTATTTTTCCCTTATGGATTTTTCAGCGAAGTGGGATCCTGTCCCGACTATGCTTTGTCAAAATCATACCGCATTAGTAAAAGGCTTTATGGGGCAAACCACTTCTTTTGAACGAAAAGAAGTGAAACCGAATGTGCTCGTGCTGGGAGAGAACAAGATCAATGGAGAAGCCCGCTATATTCATGGCATAAAGGGAAAAGGCTTCTTTACGTTTTACGGCGGACATGATCCGGAAGATTATCAGCACAGAGTGGGCGATCCAAAGACTGAATTGTCGCTGCACCCTACTTCCCCGGGTTATCGACTGATCCTGAACAACGTATTATTCCCGGCTGCTAAAAAGAAGAAGCAAAAAACTTAAGAAAGGGTCGCTAACAATTTTTCCAGCACGATCTCTACTCCATATGCATCGTTACTTGCTGTCGTATAGCGAGCTACAGCATGTACATTCGGATGTGCATTGGCCATCGCAAAGCTGAATTTAGACTCTCCCATCATTTCCAGGTCATTATTGTAATCCCCAAAGACTATTGTCTCATCTGGGCTTATATTGAGTCGTGTCTGAACCTCTTTAAGTGCATGACCTTTGTGAGCATCTATATGGGACAGATCTACCCATTGTTGACCGGATACTTTGACCATTGATTCATTCTCAAACTGACGTACCACTGGATAGATATACTTTTCGGAGTCCTGCTCGTGAAAAACGGCAATTTTTATGACTTCATCTGCAAAGGTCACCAGGCTATCCAGGTATCCGAATTGGGTGTAATATTCCTGCAAGAGACCGACAAAATCTGTATGATCTTTACGGATATAGGCCATATTCTTTGTACATAGGACCGGGTACATATCCGGGCTGTTTTCAACCACGGTCAGGACTCTGTTTTTCAGACTTTCATCCAGGGGAATATGAAGCCATTCCTCCTCTCCATTTATTACGATACCGCCGTTTTCCGCAATAAAGATCAAGTCGTCCTTGATCGGAACAAGTTTGCTCACGATATTATTGTACTGACGGCCACTTGCAGCGACGAATTGAATGCCTTTGGCTCTTAGTTTATGATAGACCTCAAAAAAGCGCTCACTCACCTCATGCTTAGAATTTAGCAGGGTGCCATCCATGTCTGTTACAACTAATTTGACCTTTGATAGTTCCATAGAAAATAGTTCCTGCAAAAGTAGGGGATTACATCAAGATGTATGGCATGGAATCCAATTTCGCTGTACCTTAGTAAGGATGAATTTTTATCAAAAAACCATTAGCCTGCCACCATTTCCCAGGGGGTATCATCTGATCACCCGGGAAGTACTTGCTCAATGCCCGGATGTGGGCTCCATAGAAACAGGTTTCCTGCATGTATTTATTAAACATACGTCAGCTAGCCTTACGATCAATGAAAATGCAGATGCCTCTGTAAGGGATGACTTTGAAAGTCATATGAATTTGATGGTCCCGGAAAATGCACCCCATTTTACACATACTATGGAAGGACCTGATGATATGCCCGCCCATATCAAGGCATCCATGATGGGAAGTAGTGTGCAGATCCCCGTAAAAAATGGTGCCTTACAATTAGGTACCTGGCAAGGCATTTATTTATGTGAGCACAGGGATCGGGGAGGGGCCCGAAAATTGGTAGTTACAGCTTACGGGTCTTGATACGTGCCTAAAAACGAGATAAACACTAAAATTCTATATACATGGCAACTAAAGAGTCCATTTTAAATAAGATCCAGATCCTGATCACGAATCAATTTGATACCCCGGAAGCGGCCTTTGACTTTTTCGATAAGGATGGAAGCGGAAAACTAAACAGAAGTGAAGTAGTCAAGTTATTAAAAGAGGCAGAGATCAGTGGATTTATACGCGGCATTGTAGCCTCCAAATTAGTTGAGGGATATGATTCTTCAGGTGACGAATTAATAGGCTGGGAAGAATTCAAGCTAGCCGTAGACGAAATTGAAGATACGGCGTAAGCTATTTAGGTTTTGATTGGTTTATAAATAAGGACAAATGTCGGTTAGAAAAAGCTTTTAATTCCTTATCTTAAGTGAATTAGTAATTTAAAACAACCTATATGAAAACTGGAATGCCCTATTTAATTGTATTAATGTTCCTCCCTCTATTAATCATTGCCCAAGAAGTTGAATCACAGTACATCGAATGGACTGGTGATGACGAAATTGCAAATGCACTTGTCGGTGCAGGTATTGACTGCGCTATGAACATTGAGTTCGAAAAAGCGTATACATTTTTTGATGCGGCAGTTCAAAAGGATCCCACCTTATTTGCACCTCATGTAATGCTTAGAAATTTCTCAAATGGGGAAAAGAGGGCCTATCACAAAGAGCAAGCGCAGAAATTAGTCGAAGGCAAAAATGAAGTATCTAAGCTTTTTGTTTCACTCATGGACATTAAGTGGAAAGACAACGAGGATAATGCCAGGAAGGAACGGAACGAAACCTGGGCAAAAATGCATGAACTGGCCTATGATGGTGCCTTTGTACACTTTCGCTATGCGCAAACGCTGGAAGATGAAAATGCACGGATCGCTGAGTTTGAAAAACTCATAGCTAAGAATGAAGCAAATGAGCGATCTACAGGTCATATTCACAATCTTTTGGGCTATACCCATTATGGTATGGGCAATAAGGAAAAGGCCAAAGAACATTTCAAAAAGTATGTAGAATTACGACCTAATGGCTACAACGCCTATGACTCCATGGCAGAATTCTATATGAATGAAGGGAATAATGAGAAGGCCATCAAATATTATAAAAAGGCATTAATGCACTATCCAGGTGCTAATAACGCCCGAGAAAAATTAGAAGAGCTGGAAAAGAAAGTTGCTGATTCAGATGCTCAGGAATAATATATTTTAAGGCATAAAAAAAACCCACCGATCGGTGGGTTTTTTGTTGCTGTACTTTTACTATTTAACCTTGTCTACAACGGCTTTGAAAGCTTCCGGGTGGTTCATGGCAAGGTCGGCAAGGACTTTCCGGTTAAGCCCGATGTTATTCGACTTAACTTTCCCCATGAACTGTGAATAGCTCATACCGTGCATTCGGGCTCCCGCGTTAATACGAGTGATCCACAGGGCTCGGAATGTCCGTTTTTTGTTTCTTCTGTCGCGATATGCATATAGCATCGCTTTTTCTACGGCATTTTTAGCTACCGTATAGACATTTTTCCTTCGGCCAAAGTACCCTTTGGCTTGCTTAATGATTTTTTTTCTACGTGCTCTGGAAGCAACAGCGTTAACTGAACGTGGCATATTATGTTATTTTTTGTAGCAGGCGCCTTTCGATTGAAAGATCTTGTGAAGCCCGACTCCAGGGTTAAACTTACCGGAAACGATTACTTCAGGCGTAATTGTTCCTTGATGCTATTCACATCGGCATCATGTACCAATGTAGAATGCGTTAATTTTAATTTACGCTTCTTAGATTTCTTTGTCAGGATATGACTCTTAAAAGCGTGTTTTCTTTTTATTTTACCAGAACCTGTAAGCTTGAATCGCTTTTTAGCACTGGATTTAGTCTTCATCTTAGGCATCTCTTTTCTTTTATGTTCGCCTTACTTTCTTGTTTTTGGGGCGATGAACATCGTCATTCGCTTTCCTTCCAACTTCGGCAACTGTTCTACTTTACCCAATTCTTCTAATTCCTGGGCTAAACGCAATAACAGGATCTCGCCTTTATCCTTATACACGATTGATCTTCCTTTAAAAAAAACATACGCCTTTAATTTGGCACCGTCTCTCAGAAATTTCTCTGCGTGTTTCTTCTTGAATTCGTAATCATGGTCATCTGTATTAGGACCAAAACGAATTTCTTTCACTATTACTTTCGTAGCCTTGGCCTTCATGGCCTTCTCCCGCTTTTTCTGTTCGTATAAGAACTTTTTGTAATCAATTATCTTACAAACAGGCGGATCGGCTTTAGGTGAGATCTCAACGAGATCTAAGCCTAATTCATCCGCTTGCTCAAGCGCTTTGGCCAGCGGATATACACCAACTTCTACATTATCACCCACCAATCGGACATTAGGTGCCGTGATCTTATCATTGATATTGTGAGGATTTTTTATGATCCTCCTTGGTTGGGGTCTTGATCTTCTACGTATTGCTATGGCTTTTAAATTTTATTAAACTAATTTTTAAACGACTTTAAGGTACTATTAATTTCAGTGCTAATCAAATCTGAAAGCGCTTCAACCGTAATGGTACCAAGGTCTTCACCTCCATGTCGTCTTACAGCAATAGTCTCATTCTGTTGTTCATTCTCACCAACTACAAGCATGAAAGGTATTTTAGTCATTTCCGCTTCACGGATCTTCTTCCCCACCGTTTCATTCCTGTTATCAATGAGCGCGCGAATTTCGTGATTTTCAAGGGATTTTAAAACTTTTTCGGCATAATTTTCAACCTTTTCGCTTACCGGCAAAACAATTGCCTGCTCAGGGATAAGCCATAACGGGAAGTTTCCGCCTGTATGTTCCAATAACAAGGCGACAAAACGCTCCATACTGCCAAACGGAGCTCTGTGGATCATCACAGGCCTGTGTGATTCGTTATCACTGCCTTTATAGGTGAGGTCAAAACGCTCTGGAAGATTGTAATCAACCTGGATGGTGCCCAGCTGCCATCGGCGCCCCAAGGCGTCTTTGACCATAAAATCCAGCTTAGGTCCATAGAAGGCAGCTTCGCCTTTTTCAATCACATAATCCAGCCCTTTTTCATCTGCCGCAGCAATGATCGCCTGCTCTGCTTTTTCCCAATTATGCACATCTCCTATGTATTTATCGGGATTTTCGGGATCGCGAATCGACACTTGAGCGGTGAAATTGTTAAGACCAAGAGAGCTCAACACATACAGAGTAAGGTCTATGACATTCTTAAATTCCCCATGTAACTGGTCATGTGTACAGAAAATGTGTGCGTCATCCTGTGTAAAGCCACGTACCCGGGTCAGGCCGTGCAATTCTCCATGCTGCTCGTATCTGTATACAGTTCCGAATTCCGCATACCGCTTTGGTAGATCTTTATAGCTAAAAGGGCGCGCATTATAGATCTCACAGTGATGCGGACAATTCATGGGTTTTAACAGGAATTCCTCATCCTCCTTAGGTGTATGAATCGGCTGAAAACTGTCTTCCCCGTATTTTTCATAATGTCCCGAGGTGACATAAAGTTCTTTTTGACCAATATGAGGGGATACCACCATCTCATCTCCCGCTTGCTTTTGTGCTTTCTTGAGAAAACTTTCGAGTCGCTCCCTCAATGCTGCCCCTTTGGGCAACCAAAGAGGTAATCCGAGACCCACTTTGGAGGAGAAGGTGAAAAGCTCCAATTCTTTCCCTAGTTTGCGGTGATCCCGCTTTTTAGCCTCTTCCAGTAATTCAAGGTATTCGGTTAACTCTTTTTGCTTAGGAAATGATATTCCATAAACACGAGTTAACTGAGGCCTCTTTTCGTCACCGCGCCAATAGGCACCGGCAACATTCAGGATCTTGATGGCTTTGATGATCCCGGTATTTGGTATATGCCCCCCTCTGCAGAGATCCGTAAAGGTGTCATGGTCACAAAAAGTGATATCCCCGTCCTCCAGGTTTTCTATGAGTTCCAGCTTGTATTCATTCTCCCGTTCTTTGTAGAGTTGAAGGGCATCGGCTTTGGAAACCGACTTCATAGTAAAGGCGTGTTTTTCCCGGGCGATCTCCAGGGCCCGTTTTTCAATGGCCGGAA
>JAHHLF010000312.1 GCA_018679315.1 Bacteroidia bacterium
GTGCGATCCTTATTGTTGGCTACTCTGGGAAATTATGAAGAAGCCATACGCTCAGCACAGAGATCCAGGGATTTGGCCAATGCCGAAGGCAAGGACGAATTTGTCCGGATGAATGAAAAAAATATCACTCTCTGGTCCACAAAAATCAATTGAGCCTTATAAGTTCATCATAGCGGACAAATAACCCCATAATTCATTGTCATAAGAACTTGGACCTAAGAGGTTCTCACCACTGTCTTCTCCCATTCGTACAATAACCAGTTCTTCACTTGGGACCACATATAATTTTTGGTCGTTTTTTCCCAGCCCTGCATAGAGATCAGCAGGGGCATTGGGCACCAGAGGTCCGTCAAATACCGTCTGGGCTCCGGGAGCCATAAAGCTGGCCTGCCCATTGAGCCACCATAAATAACCATAAGAGAGGTTCATATCCTGTGATGGCGTGCGCATCTGGGCTTCAAAATCCATATCCGTAAGAATAGGAATTTCGTCCCAGCTTCCATTGTTCAAATTAAGTAATCCAAAACGTGCCATACTTCTTGTCGTGCTGAAATAGACACTATTCAGTCCATTGGTTGTAGACCAGAATCCGTCCATACCTATCTTATTCTTTAATTCCGTATCGAAGTAGGTATCGTACTCCTGACTGGTAGCTGTACTTACTACGCGTTGTAATAAGGTATAGGGGCCGTTGTGATAGGCCCAACGTGAGCCGGAATCGGCTACATACGTAAGGCATTGTGGTGTGATGCAATCAAAATTCAAGGCTTGGAGTCCGCTTGTCATAGTCAATTGGTTTTCCACCTTGATCAGGAATTCCTTATCGCCCGGTATGGATGTCCAACCAACACCCAGGTATTCTGAAGACCGTTTGGTAATATCTAAATGGCCCTGTTGCTGTGCTAGTCCCACCGTAAAAGCCGTCAGTGTTTTTCCTGCAGATGCCCAGTACCAGTTACTTTCCTTGCTATGGTCATTCATGTATTCTTCTATGGCGATCCGACCGTTTTTTAAAAGGATAAACCCCTTGGTCCCAGTGTCGGCCAAATAGGCAAGAAGTGATTCCTTTTGTGCCAGATCCCATTGTAAAAGCTCAGGATCAATGGTTTCCCAGTTATTGCTGCCAATAGACGGAAAATACCGGTCTTGAGGGATCTCTGCTGGTGGATCCGGATCCGGATCGGGCGTAGGTTCTTCGTCCTGAGTCGCATCCGTAGAACAGCTCAGCAAATAAAAAGGTAGTAAAATGAGGAAAAAAGAGGCAAAGTGCTTCATATCATATGATTTGGTTCATACTTAGGTGTTGCCCCTCTCCTTAAAACGTTTTAAGGAAAACAATAGTGTGTGATTTTTAGTAATTAACATATCGTACTTTTGCGCTTTATATCAGGATGAGAACTAAATCGGTTAAAAAGAATATTATCAATGTCGTAACCCTGGGTTGCTCCAAGAATCTGTACGATTCTGAGGTGTTGATGGGGCAATTAAAAGCGAGTGATAAGGAGGTAGTACATGAAGAGGAAGGTAATATTGTCGTGATCAATACCTGCGGCTTTATTGCCAATGCCAAAGAGGAAAGCGTTAATACCATCTTGCACTATGCAGGCATGAAACAAAGGGGAGAAGTAGACCAGGTGTTTGTGACCGGTTGTTTGAGTGAACGCTATAAACCAGATCTGGAAAAAGAGATCCCGGATGTAGATGCCTATTTTGGTACAAGGGATCTGCCTGAATTATTGGCCGTACTGGGCGCAGATTACAAACATGAGTTGATCGGGGAGCGGACAACTGCTACTCCCAAGAATTATGCATATCTGAAAATTGCAGAGGGATGCGACCGGCCATGTTCCTTTTGCGCCATTCCATTAATGCGGGGTAAGCACCGAAGTAAGTCTATTGAGGATCTGGTTGAAGAATCGAAAAAATTGGCTGCCAAGGGCGTCAAAGAGCTGATCCTGATCGCGCAGGATCTCACCTATTACGGACTGGATCTTTATAAGAAAAGGGAATTGGCCCGCTTATTAAAGGCTCTTGTAAAAGTAGAAGGCATAGAGTGGATCCGACTTCATTATGCCTTTCCAACAGGCTTCCCCATGGATGTCCTGGATGTGATGCGGGAGGAGCCAAAGATCTGTAACTACCTGGATATTCCCTTACAACATATATCGGATGCTATTCTTAAAAGTATGCGCAGGGGGACCACCTATGAAAAGACCAATGCCTTGATCCGTGACTTTCGTGAGAAGGTACCGGGTATTGCCTTGCGCACTACATTGATTGTTGGATACCCTGGGGAGACCGATGCTGATTTTGAGCTGCTTAAAACCTGGGTTCAGGAAATGCGATTCGACAGACTGGGCTGTTTCACCTATAGCCATGAAGAAGATACACATGCCTATTCACTGGAAGATAATATTCCGGAAGACGTTAAATTGAAACGTGCCAATGCAATAATGGAGATACAATCGCGTATCTCCTGGGAATTAAACCAGGAGAAGATCGGGAAGGTCTTTCGTTGCATGATCGATAGAAAGGAAGGGGATGTGTTTATTGGGCGAACAGAATTCGACTCACCAGAAGTGGATAATGAAGTCCATATTTCAGCCCTGGACAACTATCTGAAGATAGGGGATTTTGCAGCTATAG
>JAHHLF010000360.1 GCA_018679315.1 Bacteroidia bacterium
TTCCGGCATCAGGGGCAGCCACCCGAATGTTCAAATCGCTCTTTTCTTTTATAGATGGGTATAAACCATATCGTGAAACTATAAGCGAGTACTCAGAGAGAAGCGGGGATGCAAGTATGTTAGAATTGTTTGAGAATCAGCAAGCCCTACCTTTCTACGAGCAGCTGGAAAGCGTTGAAACGGAAGCCGATGCTTCAGAATCTGACATCTTTTTTGCGAGGGTAAAGGCCATGCTGGATCCGGAAAAAATGAATTTTGCCTCCTATCCCAAAGGACTACTGCCATTTCATAAATACAAAGATTATGCAGCCACGGCATTTGAAGAACACTTGAAAGAAGGTATGATATATGCCCGATCGGGAGACAAGGTGGATATCCATTTTACCATCTCCTCTCAACATTTGGAGAGATTTCGTGCTGCATTTAAAGATGCAGAGAAACGTTTGCAGCAAACAGATAAGGTAGACTTTGATATCTCTTATTCCTATCAACGCCCAAGTACAGATACGGTGGCAGTTTCAATGGATAACGAGCCCTTTAAAAACGATGATGGGAGCCTGCTGTTTAGGCCCGGAGGCCATGGCGCACTAATAGAGAACCTGGATGAGTTAGATTCTGATATCATTTTTATCAAGAATATCGACAATGTGGTTGTACCCGGATTGGCGGATGAAGTGGCCAAACATAAAAAAATACTTGCAGGTCATTTGCTTCAAGTTCAGGAAAAGACCTTCAAATATGCCAAATTGATTGATGGTGGGGACCTAAACGGGGATCAGATGCAAGAGATCAAAACTTTCCTGGAAGAAGAGCTCAACGTACGGTTTTTAGATAAATATTTCGGATTTAGTATCGCTGAACAAATAGAGATCCTCAAGGATAAGATAAACAGGCCTATTCGAATCTGTGGCATGGTCAAGAATGAAGGTGAGCCGGGTGGCGGACCCTTTTGGATCAAAGATCAATACCAGCATGTATCATTACAGATCATTGAATCTGCCCAGGTGAACACAAATCATCCGGAACAACTGAAGATCTTTCAAAAATCTACACATTTTAATCCGGTCGATATTGTTTGTGGAGTCAGGGATTACAAGGGTGAGAAGTTTAAATTGGTAAACTTTGTAGATCCAAACATGGGCTTTATTACAGAAAAGACCAAAGATGGTCGCGAATTAAAAGCTCTGGAACTACCTGGCCTATGGAATGGAGCGATGGCTTTCTGGAATACCATATTTGTGGAAGTCCCCCTGGAGACCTTTAATCCTGTAAAAACAGTAAATGATCTTTTTAGGCCCTCTCACCAGGTAGGTTAGCCCATTCAAAAATCACATTTTATCCATAATGCTCATTTTGAGCATTATTTTTTTTTCAATTTCAAATTGTTGAAAAACAATCAGTTATAATATTTTTTAAAAATCTTGTGACTAAAAAGTGACTTTTTTAAAATCCGTGTGTCTTACATAGTGAAGTCAGGAAAGAACGACCAAAGATTTCCGGGCAGAGCGAAAGAAAATGGATGAAACAATAGTATTAGGATTCTTGATCCTCGCAAGTATAGCAGTTTTTATCATATCGTTATACATCGTCATACCTACATTGAGGGCGGGAGATAAGATCGAGATCGAAGAAGAAAGAAAAAAGGAATTAAAATCACTCACCTTGAGTAAGGATAAAATGAAAAACGATACTCTGGGGACGGAATTGAATAAAGTTTAAGCTGTGAACACTAACCATTACTTGTTATCAGCCAAGATCCCCCTAAAAAGGCGCTAGACCAAGAGATTCCCCCCCTCTGTTTAAAAGTAGACTATAAGAGGAACTTTTAAACTGGTATACAACATAGTAGATCTTTTTTTTGGTTGTTGGTTTGTTTGAAAAGGCTGCTCTAATTATTTAGACAGCCTTTTTTTTATTTTTTCCTGCTGATTTTCGGATGTATCTTTGCATTATCTCAAAGGGGTGCTAACTTCAAAAGAAGGATCATATTTTCCGGAATTGTAGTTTGCTGAGATTATACCCAATGAACCTGGGCGGGTAATGCCGCCAAGGGAATGACCCAAACCCAATAGCAGTTTCAGGGTCAAAATCACAGAAATTAAATAAAGAATAAAACCCCTTTTATTCGTTAAGATCCAGACGAATGAAAGATATCACATGTCTCTTGTTAACAGCTTTGACAGCTGCTATGGTTTTAGGCCAGGAAATTTCTCCGGACAGTATTTTGGCTAAGGAAGTTGTCCTGGATGAAGTTCTTCTCACCGCCGTGAGGGCTACATCTGATATGCCAGTAACTTTTACCAATCTTCAAAAAGAAGCATTACAAAAACGTAATCTCGGTCAGGATATTCCTGTATTACTTACTTATCTACCAGGCGTAGTTTCTACCTCAGATGCCGGTGCAGGCATCGGGTATACAGGAATACGTGTCAGGGGGAGTGATGCCACACGAGTGAATGTAACCATCAATGGCATACCCTATAATGATGCGGAATCTCAAGGCACTTTTTGGGTTAATATGCCAGATTTTGCATCCTCAACGCAAAATATCCAACTTCAGAGAGGAGTTGGCACTTCAACCAATGGTGCCGGGGCTTTTGGTGCAAGTTTAAATTTACTTACCGATGCGTACTCGGATGAAGCTTTCGGACAAATATCGACAGGTTGGGGAAGTTTTAACTCGATGCGGCACAACTTAAAATTCAGCACGGGAAGACTGGGTTCCGGCTTTGAAATTGCGGGCAGGTTATCAAGGATCACTTCGGATGGGTATATAGACAGGGCCTCTTCAGACCTGGATTCGTATTTCTTGCAGGCTGCCTATAAAGATGATAATACCCTCTTAAAAGCTCTTTTATTCGGCGGCCATGAAATTACCTATCAATCCTGGTTCGGGATAGATTCCGAAACACTAGAAACAGATCGGAGATTCAATCCGGCCGGGATCTATACGGATGAAAATGGGCAGTTACAATTTTATAATAATGAAGTTGACAACTATAAACAGGACCATTTTCAATTCCTCTTCAATCAGGGACTTGGATCAAATTGGAAAACAAACATCGGTCTGCATTTTACAAGGGGGCGTGGCTATTTTGAACAGTTTCGCGAAGACGATTCTTTTGAAACCTATGGGCTAACACCGATAACAGTCAATGGTGAGGAAGTTGCAACAACTGATCTTGTACGGAGAAGGTGGCTGGATAATGATTTTTACGGGGCCACTTTTACGTTAAATTTTGATAAGGATGCCTTGCAAATGGTATTTGGTGGCGCCCATAGCTGGTATGAGGGAGCTCACTTTGGGGAAGTGATATGGGCTAGGTATGCTTCGGATAGTTTTATCCGAGATCGGTACTATGATGATACAAGTCGTAAAACAGATGCGAATATTTTTGGTAAAGTGAACTACGAAATTGATACCAACTGGAAATTATTCGGAGATATCCAATGGCGCGGCGTTTCTTATCAGGCAAATGGAGAAGACACCGGAATAGTAGATGACACCTTCAGTTTTTTTAACCCCAAAGCCGGAATATCATATATTCTGAATGCGCATCAAAATTTCTATTTATCCTATGCTAAAGCACACAGAGAACCCAATAGAAATGACTATGAAAACGGGAGTCCGCGCCCTGAAAAATTAGATGATTTCGAACTGGGGTGGCGTTATTATAAGGACAAAACCCTACTCAACGCGAATCTTTATTATATGGCTTATAAAGATCAACTTGTGTTGACGGGGGCTTTGAATGATGTAGGAGCACCCTTGCGGTCTAATGTTGGTAATAGCTACCGTTTAGGCCTGGAGATCGATGCGAGATTTGAAATTGGAAGGCAATTCCTTTGGCAACCTAACCTGGCGCTTAGTGTCAACAGAAATAGGGATTTCTTTTTCGAAAGAGACGGGAATTTACAAGAACTAGGGGACACCCGTATTTCCTATTCCCCAGGAATTGTTGCTGGAAATGTGTTCCAATATTCCCCCTCAGAACAATGGCAAATGGCATTACTCACCAAATATGTGGGCGAGCAATATATGGGTAATATTGATAGTGAGAATTCACTTCTTGAGGCCTATACATATTCCGATCTGAATATTCAATATACATGGAATCCACAAGGATGGGTAGATCATGTAGTGCTTAGTGCTTTGATCAATAACATCTTTAATGCCACTTATGAATCCAACGGCTACTTCTTCACTAATGATGACGACTTTTCAGTTCCTGGCGTAGTAACAACTATTGAGGGATCCGGATATTATCCACAAGCTGGTATCAATGCCTTATTGGGATTAACGGTAAAATTCTAGTTCGTGATTGTAACAACGCTTCCTGAAGATCGGGCGTTATATTCCAGCATATCGAAATAACGCGCACCATCATCCGGCCTGCTTAATTGCTGGCCGGTAAATAAGCTGTATTCAAAATCCTCGCATGAACATACGGCAACCTGACTTTCTATTTGCATTGTGGAACAGTTGGAGGGAGAATGGTTGGGGCAGCTGGCTTCAAAGACTCGAAAGACATCAAAACCCGTATTCATAATAATGACTCCTCTTATGCCAACCCCGGCACTGGAAATATAGACGGGATTACCCGGGTTGATCAGTGGATTGTATAAGGGCAGATTTAGGTCGATATCAAACCGAAATCCTATTTCGGGGAGATATGGATTCCTCTGACCTTTATCATTACTACAGGATAATACTAAGATCACTAGTAGAATTGCCAATAAAACTTTTAGCGTATGTCCCATGATTACTGACTTCTGTGCTGATATATACAAAATTATGTATCTTTGGGTTAAATCCTCTTACCTTAAAGGGGATTTTCCTATTAGAGTAACACTACTAAGATGAAACACGCTGTGCAACTTGCTGATTTACACCCTATCCCTGTTGGGGTAAATCCCTCATATGCAGGCAGCTATGTTTCGATCCCATTATATATTTAATATAATTCCGAAAAGAATACCAAGTAACAAGAAGGGGTATACCCTAAAATAGTTTAAGTCATGAGCAATGTTTCCTATTATACGGAAGAAGGGTTACAAAAATTAAAAGAAGAATTGAACCATCTACGCGATATAGAAAGGCCTAAAGCCTCTCAAGCTATAGCGGAAGCGAGGGATAAGGGCGATCTTTCAGAAAATGCAGAGTATGATGCCGCTAAGGAAGCCCAGGGGCTTCTGGAAATGAAAATATCCAAATTGGAAGATGTTGTTGCCAATGCCAGGATCATTGATGAATCTCAATTGGATAATTCCAAGGTACTCGTACTTTCCACTGTAAAGCTTCAGAATATGCAGAATAAGATGGAAATGTCGTATACACTTGTGGCTGAGAGTGAAGCCGATCTGAAATCTGGTAAGATCTCAGTAACTTCTCCTATCGGGCATGGCCTGTTAGGAAAAGAAGTAGGGGATGTGGCTGAGATAACAGTGCCAAACGGCACCTTGAAATTCAAGATCCTGGAGATCTCCCGATAGTTAAAAATGATAAAAAATGAGTAGCATTTTTTCAAAGATCATATCTGGGGAAATACCCTGTTATAAGATAGCCGAAGAGGAAGATTTCTTCGCGTTTCTGGATATTGCCCCTAATGCCCCGGGGCATACGCTATGCGTTCCTAAAAAAGAAGTTGACAGGATCATGGATCTGGATGAAGAAACCTATTTGGGCCTTATGGCTTTCTGCAGGAAAGTGGGTAGGGCTATTGAGGCTGCAATACCCTGCAAAAGAGTTGGGATGTCGGTTATAGGTCTTGAAGTTCCACATGTACATGTGCACCTCATTCCCTTAAACTCAATGAGCGATGCTACTTTTCAAAATAAGGCTTCAGTAACTTCTGAGGAGTTTGAACAAATAGCCAGTGCTATCAGGGCACAGCTCAAATGATGCCCTCTAAGTAGGCATAGACCAACATGGTGATAAAAGACAATAGGAAGATCACCAAAATGATGAATATATAAGTAACTCTTACCCGCGACTTTCTGGGCTTTGCTAATTTTTCAAAGTATCTGACGGAATTCTCAATTTCATCTGTCCAGGCAACTGGGTAAATCGTAGACCCGCATTTATTGCACACGAGAGACCGGCTTATCTCAGAAGTAATCCTGTGAAAGAAAGCTCCGGAAGTTAATTTTTGATAGAATGTGAGCGTAAGGTCGGCATTGAAGCATTCGGGACAATTATTTGTAAGCTTCGCTTCTTTGATTACGATTTGTTTTTCTTTGGCCATAAGCAGGGTTTTTATTCAGCTACTTTGAGCGAGATTTGCATAATAGTCCCTTCTTTAGTGGAAGAGAGTACCTTGATCTTTCCTTTGTGATATTCTTCTACGATCCTCTTTACAAGTGAGAGCCCCAGGCCCCATCCTCTTTTTTTGGTGGTCACCCCAGGGTTAAAAATATTGTTGAAATTCCGCCTAGGAATTCCAGAACCTGTATCAGAAACAAGTATTTGAACGTTTTTGCCTACCGGGATGATCTCTATGGAAACATGCCCTTTGCCCTTCATAGCATCAATCCCGTTTTTTACCAGGTTTTCTATGGTCCAGTTGTAAAGTTCACTATTTAGAAGTACCGGAATAGAATCGGCTTTTGATTGAAATGAAAAATGGACGAGTTTAGAACTTCTGCTTTTCAAATAAGAATAGGCATCTCTGGTCTCTGCGACTATATCGAGTTTTTCGAGTTTTGGAAGGGAGCCGATCTTTGAAAATCGATCTGTGATCTTTTGTAGTCTCCCAATATCTTTCTCTATTTCCAGGGTTATTTCGGGATTGATATTTTCGGCTTTCAAGTGTTCATTCCAACCAAGTAAGGAGGTAAGGGGTGTGCCAATCTGATGAGCCGTCTCTTTAGCCATACCGGCCCATAATTTATTCTGCTCAGATGCCTTATTCGTCCTGAAAAAGAAAAAGATCACCGCTCCGAAAAGGAAGATGATAAGCATCAGGGCCAGGGGGTAAAACTTAAGTTTATTAAGGACTTCTGAGTTTCCATAATACAGTGTTGCCAGGAGTTCGCCCTTATCTTCCATGACCAGGGGAGTATTTTCATTTCTGAATTGCGCCATTTTCTTTGCCAGATAGACGGTGTCCTTTGCAAGGTCTTCAGGGATGTTGTTAGTTTTGATGGAGCCATCCTTGCTCACAAGTATCATAGGGGTGGAAGTGTTCTTTTGAAATACCAGCAAAACGAGGTTACCGGGATCTGCGTCTGCGGGTAATGAGAGGAACTCCGTCTGAGCCGTAGCCCAGATCTCCATCTTATACCTTTCTTCTACTTTAAACTTCTGGAAAAAGCTATTGGTATTCCACAGGATCAGGCTGACAATAACAAAGGAAGCTATCAATAAAAATATATAGGAGGTCTTCTTCTTTGGGTTAAATTTCATCGCCAATGCAAGTATTAATTAAAGATAGCTAATTGCGATATTAATTCGCATATCCTTCGATAAACGGTTTCCAAAAAGAAAGCCATTTATGTACCTTTGCGCCCTATGTCTTCATTCAAATCCATAGTACCTTCGGAAGTCAGCACCAAGCAATTGCATGGCTATTTATTGGGCGCTGTCGGGCCCAGGCCTATTGCCCTGGCGAGTACATTGGATCTGGATGGAAACCCCAATTTGTCACCGTTTAGCTTCTTCAATGTTTTTAGTGCAAATCCGCCGATCCTCATATTTTCCCCGGCACGCCGGGTTCGCAATAACACAACCAAACATACGCTGCAAAATGCAGAAGAGACGTATGAGGTGGTGGTCAACATTGTGAATTATGCTATGGTCCAGCAAATGTCGCTTAGCAGTACAGAGTATCCGGAAGGGATCAATGAATTTATTAAGAGCGGACTTACTATGTTACCCTCTGAAGAAGTAAAGCCATACAGGGTAGCGGAATCGCCGGTACAATTTGAATGTAAAGTTATTCGCATCGAAGCTTTAGGCGGCGAAGGAGGAGCTGGTAATCTGATCATATGCGAAGTGGTTAAAATTCATGTAAGTGAAGAGGTGTTATCTGAAGAAGGATCTATTGATCCTTTAAAGATTGACCAGGTGGCACGTATGGGAGGCAATTGGTATACGCGTGCTGTATCCGGATTATTTGAAGTACCCAAACCTTTGTCTTCGTTGGGAATAGGAGTGGATTCAATTCCGGAAACTATAAGAAACTCCCATATCCTGACCGGAAATGATCTGGGGAAGTTGGGAAATATTGATGAACTGCCTGGGCAGCAGGAAATAAATGATTTTGTGGATTCAGACCATGAATTGCGCGAAATTTTACTCGAAGAAGATATTCGAAAAATTCATATACGCGCTCAGGATTATTTAAAAGAAAATGATGTACTTTCCGCTTGGAAAGTTTTATTGGCAAAACTATAATGAAATGGAATTAGAAGGAAAGATTAAATTAATTGACGAGACAAAAACCTATGGAAACAATGGTTTCCGTAAAAGGGAGTTAGTGATAACGACTGAAGAACAATACCCGCAACATATTCTGATTGAATTTGTTCAGGATAAAACTGAATTACTCAACGCTTTTCAACCTGGAGAAGTGGTCAAAGTGGGTATTAATATTCGAGGAAGAGAATGGGTGAATCCACAGGGCGAAACAAAGTATTTCAATTCTATTCAGGGTTGGCGTATTGAAAAGGTCCAGAATGACCAGCCATCAGAGGTGCCACCTACACCACCAATGGATGCCTTTGAACCGGCAAATGACCTCAATGAGGAAGATCACGACGATCTTCCTTTTTAAAGACTAAAAACACGGCAATTTACGAGCTATGAAAGAGGGATCTACTCAAATCCCATTCCTTGGGGATGCATTGTGGTTCCCAGCCGTGAGTAATGCCAGTTCGGACGGTCTTGTAGCCATAGGAGGAGATCTCTCAGTAGAACGCCTCTTACTGGCCTATTCCTCAGGCATTTTCCCGTGGTTTAATGAAGATACCATGATCTTATGGTGGAGCCCGGATCCCAGAATGGTGTTATTTCCTGAGAAGCTCAGGATCTCTAAAAGTATGAGGCGTTTGCTCAAGAACCCACCTTTCCGCATCACAAAGAATACATGTTTTGCAGAAGTCATAGATGCCTGTGCAAAAGCCAGTCGACCCTCTCAGGAGGGTACCTGGATCACTTCGGATATGAAAGATGCTTATTTGGCCTTGCACGAAAAAGGGATAGCTGTGTCCTATGAGGTCTGGAAAGGGGAAGATCTTGTTGGAGGATTATATGGCGTGGATTTGAAGGGCATTTTTTGTGGGGAAAGCATGTTCAGCCAAGAGAGCAATGCCTCCAAATTTGCTTTCATAAAAATGGTAGAAGAATTACAAGCTAAAAGGTACGGCCTCATCGATTGCCAGATGCATACCAAGCACCTTGAAAGCCTGGGGGCTGAATTAATTCCCCGTGATGAATTTATTCAGATCTTACAAACTCAGATTCAAGGAAGTAAAAAGGAATAATCGTTTCCTGGAGTCGGCATTGAAATTTTCAACACGGTATTCCAGGGAATTTAGTAGCACGGTTTTCTTACCGATCAACCACCCCAGTCCCAGTGTAAATCGTTGATCCCACTGTGGCCTATGCATATTGCCGATGCTCAGCAAACTTTCTGTATGGGCGACCAGATACGATTCTCCCTGGTTCAGGTTTTGGCCCTGCAAAGGAAGATCAACGGAAAACCTGTACCGCAACCGGTGTAGCGTGCCATCCGGAAATATTCGCTGTTCAGCCCGCCACCGATGAACGAATCCGGTATTTTCCGGCCTGTTAGATAGTACAAGATGTTGTATAAGTCGTACTTCATCCGTTCCGAATCTGTCAAAAGAATCCCTAAATCGATACATCAACCCGACGGCGAGATTCAGGTTATCACGAATTTTTAAACTCGACAAGTGGCTCAGGTCTATTTGCTGCAATTGGAATCCCTGGATATCATCGGTAACGTAGAAGCGTTGTGCTAGTTGATATCTATGGGTGTAAGTTTCGCTAATGGGCAGCTTTACAACTGCCTGAGTTTGCAGGAATCCGTCCAGGCCATCCTGGGCCAACAGTGGGGTACAAACCAACCATAGGCTCAGTGTGAGCCTATTCCTAGTAAAGAACATGGTCTTTATTTATCGGTCTGACGATTCGTTTCTGGAGGAAACCTCCCTCAGCATTATATAAGAACTCATAGGTTTGGTACCTCTTGGTTTCTTTGCCGGCCATTATGATCTCATAATTCAGTTCGGGGATCAACAGGTTTTGGAACGCTTTCTTCAGGATCTCTTGCGGATTTGCCTTTGTATTAGGGTATTGTTGCTGGATCTTTCGTATGCGATAGGTGGAGAAACGTTGTCCCAGGTCGGAACGAATCGCTTCAAAACTCTCATTGGGAATATCTACTTCCCTGATCCGCACCTCAACATCCTCCAATACACCATGCTGATCAAACTCGATACTGTATCGCAGCCGTCTTTTTTTTAGCTTCACTTCAAAACTGCGTTTATCCTGGTCACGTTCCAAATAGAATTTGATCTTTTTTGCTCCTTCCAGGTAAGGGGCTAAGAGCTCAAGGGCGGAATCTGGAAATTCACTGCGTTCAATGCGCCGTTCCCACTCCCTCTTTTCCTGTCCGAAAGTTACTCCAAGGCACAGGCACCCAATAAGAAATACGATCCTATACTTCATTATATCGAAAACAATTCACCTCATGGTCATTAACCATACCCGTAGCTTGCATATGTGCATATATCACAGTGCTGCCCACAAATTTGAAGCCTCGTTTTTTTAATTCCTTACTTATTTCATCGGAGAGGGCTGTAGTTGCAGGGCCTTCTTTGTAATTCTGTATGGTGTTTTTTATCGGAGTATTTTCCACAAAACCCCAGATATAATTACTAAAACTTCCAAATTCCTCCTGTACCTGAAGAAAAGCCTGCGCATTGCTGACTGTCGCCCGTATCTTAGCCTGATTGCGAATTATACCTGCATCCTGTAGTAAGGATTGGATCTTGGATTCTGGGTAGGCGGCAATCCTTCTATAGTCAAACCCATCAAAGGCTGCTCTGAAATTCTCTCGCTTTCTCAAGATAGTGATCCAGCTGAGCCCGGCCTGAAAAGTTTCCAGCACTAAAAATTCAAATAAGGTATCATCATCCCGGACAGGCACACCCCATTCCTGGTCATGATAGGCTTCATATAAGGGATCGCCTACACACCAACCACATCTGTATCTCTCCATGGGAGTTATTTTAAGCAAAGATACGGATGTTACCAAATGAGTAAATCCAGTTTTTTGTTGCTTGGGTCAAATAGATCTTAGTTCACCAGCTTCCAGCGCTTTTTCCAATCGAGCAGATATCTGTTTGTAGGAACGAAAAAAACGACCGCCGTCTTTTCTACCCAATTCAACCAGTGTATTCCCATCCGAGTCATAGGAAATACTTTGAACTATTACATGTAAATTTTTAACCGATTTTGTATTGGCAATGCCTCCCCGTTTGATAATAAAGTTCTTTCGCGGAAAGATCAAATGGTTGTAGGTTGTGCCTTGTACCGAAGAAATTATAAATTCATCTCCAATCGTAACTTCCTGAGCTTGTACTGTGGGTATGAATACTAAACTCATGAATACTAAAAAAATGCTGAATGTGATTTTTCGTAACATAGCGATGCTGATTTACGTTTGTATCACTAATAAAGATATTGAGAATTTCGAAATTTATAAAGAAATACGCTCTTGAATTAGGGTATTAAGGAATTAATATTTGCCTTGAAATACATAGGTAATAGTGCCTATTTGGGATGCTTTTCCAGCAGGACTGAAACGGGCTTTATACGCATACGCTATGGCGTTGTCGATCAAACAGCCGTTCGAAGTATTTGAGCTGGCAGAGTTGTAGCTGGCTTCGGTGACAAATCCTCGATTATCTACTGAGATATTTATAACGATCATTCCGCCTTCAATACAGGTATAAATTGGTGGGGGAAGGTGATACCCCTGTCTGTCTACTAATGAAAAGGCCACAGAGGTTCTTCGTTCCGCAAGGTTTTGTGTATACTCTTTTTTCTGCGCCTCTTTTTCCTCTAATTCCTCCCTCGCTTTTTCTCTTTTTTCAGCCAGCTCTTTCAGATTGGCTTCATACTCGCCATAATCAGAGGCTTCATCAGAAGATTCAGATGTTTCGAGATTCTTTTCAGCCATTAATTCATCCAAAGTTTTAAGGGGCTCCGGATTTTTGAAAGTGGGCTTGGCAGTTTCATTCAAGGCCATATGCGTCTTTAATGCCTCGGCATTAGCCAACTCTTCCATTCTCTTTTCCTGTTCCAGTAATTCCTCAATTTCCTCGTCCAACATCATCATTTCAATGGCGTATTCTTCCTTCTCTTCAGAGCCCAAATGAATATTGTGTAGTGACAATACCATGATGGAAAGTGAAAAGATAGTTATCAGGAAAGAAAGCTGGCTTCGGTTAAGGTGCATATTCCTATAACGTTTTTTTACCAATTTATTTTATCCCGGACCTTGTAAGATACTGAAAAATATAGGATTATCCTGTATTTTCGGATGCTCCCGCTAGGTTTTCCTTAAAAATCCGGGGTAAGCACGCATTATCTACGTTGTAAAGCCCTATTTTGGTTCTGCGCAACCCCGACAAATAAGCCCCGGACCCCAGTGCTTTGCCCATATCATGGGCCAGGGAGCGAATATATGTACCCTTACTACATACCACTCTAAAGTGCACTTCAGGGGGTTGAAATCCGGTAATTTCCAATTCCCGGATAAATACATGTCGCTCTGGCACCGTCACATTCTCACCCTTCCGCGCGTATTCATAAAGTCGTTTCCCATTCTTACGAATAGCAGAAAATATGGGCGGTTTTTGAATAATTTCCCCTATAAAACCCGAAGCAACCTCCTTTATTTGAGGTTCCGTTATGTGGTCGAAAGGATATTCGTGATCTACTTCGGTTTCCAGATCAAACGAAGGTGTTGTTTTTCCGAGGAGCAAACTTCCTTCATAGGTCTTCTCCTGTCCCTGGATATCCTGGATCTTTTTGGTAGCCTTCCCTGTACAAACTATTAACAATCCTGTTGCCAGAGGGTCGAGCGTGCCGGCATGCCCCACTTTGATCTTTTTTAATTCATACTTCTTACGTATGGCCCATCGTATTGCATTTACAACCTGGAAGGAAGTCCATTCAAGCGGTTTGTCGATCAATAAGATCTCGCCTTCAAGAAATTTATCTTTGCTAAACATGCTAATGGTTTCTACTGTAAACACTATCCCCAAATACCATACCCAATTGCCAGTGAGCCTACCAGGATACAATAGATTGCAAAATACGTAAGCTTGCTTTGCCTCACGATCTTTATCATCCATGTACAAGCCAGTAAGCCGGAAAGAAATGCGGCAACGAAACCTGCACTCAAAAGTGCGAATTGCTCCCCTTGGAACACCAATTCGCCGCCGAGCAAGTCCTTACCCATTTTGCCAAGGATCAATGGAACGACCATTAGAAAAGAAAATCGGGCAGCACGTGATTTGTCAATACCCAACAGTACAGAGGTGGAAATGGTTGCACCACTACGGGAAATTCCGGGAAGGACTGCAATTGCCTGGGATATGCCTATGACCAGCGCGTTGAGGTTAGAGACTTTTGTATGTGAATCTTTTGCCTGGTCTGCCAGAAATAAGAGCAAGGCAGTGATGATAAGCATAAAGCCTACCAGTACGATATTGCCACCAAAGAATTGCTCCAGCGAATCTTCGAAAAAGACACCAATTAAGGTAGCCGGGATCATGGAGATCAGGATCTTTACACTAAATTGGGACTCTTCATTCCACTTAAATTGAAATAGTCCTCTCAGGATCTCCCACACATCTTTCCTGAAAACAACTAACGTACTTAAAGCTGTGGCGAAATGGAGTACTACAGTAAATAACAAGCTCTCTTGGGGTACAGATTCATCGCCCAATAACGCTTTCCCCAATTCCAAATGCCCACTGGAAGAAACGGGTAAGAATTCAGTCAATCCCTGAACGATGCCAAGGATGATCGCGTCTAGCAGATCCACTTATTTCTTTTTATTGGGATTAAGTAAGATGGCATAGATTTCTACAGCAAGACCCATCAGAACTAAGGTTGGCGCCAGGCGGATGCGTCTGAAATTATAGATCTCCGGATTAAACACATTCGGATCATCACTTCCGCCTCCGCTCATAAGAATAAAACCAATGGAGATCAGTGCCAGGCCAATAAACATAAAGAGGTAATTCTTTCTTTGAAAAACGAACTCTCGTCTTACCGGTGTCTGCTGTTTTTGTTTTGCCTTACTCATGTAGTAAAATTAATAATATAAATCGTCTGTACGCAGGTTGAGAAATCGTTGGGTGGCAAAATAGGTGCTGATCCAGGAAATCAATACCCCCAGGATAAAGACGCCACCAAATATGGCGATCAGCATTTTCACATCATCCAGGATCCTTAGTTCCGGAAATCGGATGTCCAGATAATACAAAGCGATACCTAATGCGATCAATGCGATCAATGATCCTATAATACCCAGCTTAATATTCGTCCAGATAAAGGGTCGCCTGATAAAGCGTTTGGTCGCCCCGACCATCTGCATTGTCTTGATAATGAATCGTTTAGAATATATTGAGAGTCTAATCGAACTATTGATCAATAGCACGGCAATAAAAGTGAAAATTCCACTTGCCAAAAGGATCCAAAATCCGATACGTTTTACATTGTCAGTCAGTAAGGCAACCAGCGATCTGTCATAGCTGACTTCTTCTACATAATCCCGTTCCGATAACTGAGTCGCGATATGGGAAAGTGAATCCGTAGCCACATATTCGGCCTTTAGATGTACATCTATAGAATTTTTCAGCGGGTTATAGCCCAGGAATTCGAGGAAATCTTCACCTATCTCTTCACTGTGTTTTTCTGCCGCCTCTTCTTTGCTGACATAGGATGTAGACTTTGTGTATGCCGCCAGCGCAAGGCTTTTTTGAAGTTGATCTACTTCAACACTTTTAGCGTTATCCTTAAGAAATACAGTGATCACCACTTGTTCCTTAAAGTGATCTGCCATTTTCTTGGTATTGAGAATAAGCAATCCCAATACTCCCATTAGGAATAATACAAGGGCTATACTCAAAACGACTGAGAAGTAGGACGATATCAATCTGCGTTTCTGAAAGCGCTCAAAAGATTTGCTCATGCCGGGCTATGAA
>JAHHLF010000260.1 GCA_018679315.1 Bacteroidia bacterium
ACATACCTTCCCGATATGTATCACTTCCAAACAAAGGTTTTCCGGTAACGATCTTTTGGCCGTCCACGTTCTTTCTTGACGTACCAATGATCTTAAATTCATCCAGCTCCTTCAACTGTACTTTTTCAGGAACAGAAAGTTTAGCTGCTGTGGAGGCCGCTTCTCCGTAACCCATAGTTCGGTCACTTGCTTCGTGATGTAGTTTTCCTTCTGCCGTAGTTATCTCTTCTACAGGCACACCCCAGGTATCCGCGGCAGCTTCCCGCAGCATGTGGCGTGCACTTGCACCCGCCATTCGTAAACCAGTCCACCCCCTTCGAATTGCCTGGCTTCCGCCTATGAACTGACGACTGTATAAGTCGGTATTCAATGGGGCTTGTTCCACGACCACATCTGCCCAACTAACATCCAATTCATCAGCTACGATCATAGGCATGGACGTTTTTACGTTCTGACCTCCTTCCGGGTTAGGTGACATGATCGTGACCAGACCATTGTCGCCAATTTTTAAATACCCATTCATGTCAAACCACTCTTTTGGCATTTCCCGCATAGCCATTTTTCCCGCCTCTTTGGAAGTGCAGGAATTCAGCCAGCTAAAGCCTAACACAAGGCCGCCACCAGCGAGACTGGTATTCCTAATAAAGGCTCTTCTTCCAATTTTCGTTTTTACGACTGTCATAGCAATACTGGATTTATCAACCGATCAAAGGCGGCTTATCTGTAGCAAATGGTTGATTGTAATACCTTCTGCCTGTTGCTTTATACAATGCATTGGCCAAGGCACCGAATACGGGTGGAAATGGAGGCTCACCCAAACCTGTAGGGTCTATTTCATTTTTGACAAAGTGGACTTCAATATGCTTGGGTGCTTCGTTATGTCGTATGATCTTGTAGCGATCAAAATTACTTTGTTCCGGGCTGCCATCTTTGAAAGACAATACACCGTACATGGCGTTGCCTACACCATCTATAATAGCCCCTTCGGCCATGTTTGCAGCTGCATCCGGGTTTATCACAATACCACAATCCACAGCGCATACTACATTTTCAACCCTGGGTGTATTGCCATTCATTACCACGTCAACAACATGTGCCGCATAACTGTTATGGCAGAAATAGGCAGATACCCCCCGGTGTACACCAGATGAAGTTTCACTCCAATTCGATTTTTCACGAACCAATTTTAGTGCCCCTGCTAATCGATCAGGATCATAGTCGTTCCTTTCTCCAACCGGGTTTTCTTTTGCTCGTTGAAGCAAGTCCAGTCGAAATTGGATAGGATCTTTTCCAGCGGCTTCAGCCACTTCATCCAAAAATGCTTGTTCTACACCAGCCATAAAATTGGATCGGGGAGCGCGAAATGCCCCTATGGTTATATTGGAATTGATCTCCCACTGTTCGGCCAAATAGTTGTCGACTGCCCCTGCCGGGAAACGATTCGCAAATAATGGGGTTTCGGGTACGCCACCGGCCTTAACATGAAAGGCGACAAGCTTGTTGTTTTCATCCAGCGCTGCACGATAGGTGGCCTGATAAGAAGGTCGATAAATACCAAAGGTCATATCGTCTTCCCGACTGTAGACTAATTGAATAGGTGCATTTGCCTGTTGTGAGATCAAGGCGGCTTCAACGGCATAATGCCCATAGGCCCTTCTTCCAAAACCTCCGCCCATTCGTGTGAGTTCAACATCTATATTTTCAATAGGTATCCCTAAGCGGGCGGCAACCGTAGATTCTGTCAAGGCAGGTGCCTGAAGTGGCCCGGCTAATTTTGCCCCCTCTTCTGTGACATGGGCAAAGAAGTTCATCGGCTCCATACAATTATGCGCCAAAAACGGACATGTATACGACCTTTCGATGACCTTTGCAGCCTTATTAAATGCGGCCTCGGGATTTCCATCTTTTCGCGCCGTGGTTCCAGGCTTGGCCGCCATTTCATTCATTTGAACATAGTGGTCGCTCGTGTTTTCGAGACCGCTGGGCACATCGACTTTCATTTCGGTGCCGAATCTGTCCATCGTAAAACTTGAATCGGTAATTGGTTCCCATTCCGTCCGTATTTCTTTTTTGGCATTCATGACCTCCCAGGTCGTCTTGCCAACAATGGCAACCAGATCCGTAAAGGCATTGGTGTCAAAAAAGCCCCGCTTCATGTCGTCTTCGAGGGTCTTTATCTTGAAGACATCCACAATTCCAGGCATCGAACGCGCTTGGGCATCCTCAAAGGATTTCAACTTTAATCCAAATGCGGGCGGGTGTACTACCATGGCTACTAATGCCCCGTCATATTGGTAATCAAGACCGAACAACGGTTTTCCGGTAATGATCTTTTGATTTTCAACACTTTTTTTAGAGGTGCCAATAATGGTAAAATCCGTAATTTCTTTTAAGCTTACCTCTTCCGGCACTTCTAAGGTGGCTGCTACTGCAGCCATTTCCCCATATCCGGCAGAATTCTGGGAAGCTTCATGGCTCAATATTCCTTCAGAGGCAATGATCTCAGCAAGAGGAACTTGCCAGGTCTGTGCAGCAGCTTCTTTCAGCATATGCTTCGCTGTCGCCCCTGCCATCCTAAGACCTTCCCAACGGCGACGAATACCCTGGCTGCCACCTGTGAATTGCCAACCATAGGCTTCGGCATCAAAATTTGCCTGCTCTACAAGGACATCCTTCCAGGCTATATCCAATTCATCAGCCACGATCATAGGCATAGATGTGATCACCCCCTGGCCAAATTCAGGATTCGGTGCCATGATGGTCACAAGACCGTTATCGCCAATTTTTAGATAGGCATTGATATCGAACCATTCTTTTGGCATTTCCCGCACTGCCAATTCGACAACATCTTTAGGCTTGCAGGAATTTAAAATACTAAAGCCAAGGACTAATCCGCCTCCGGCTAAACTCGTGTTCTTGATAAAGGCACGACGACCTATTTTTGTTTTGACGAGTGTCATTTTTGGTGTTTTTGGGATTAGGATGTGCCTTCCGCAGCGAGCTGAACGGCCTTTTTTATTCTGAGATATGTACCGCAGCGGCAAATGTTGCCATTCATGGCCATTTCTATTTCAGAATCCGAAGGAGTTGGATTCTTATCAAGTAGCGCTGCCGCAGTCATGATCTGACCGGCCTGGCAATATCCGCATTGAGGTACGTCTACTTCCAACCAGGCTTTCTGCACAGGATGATCTCCATTTTCTGAGAGTCCCTCTATTGTAGTGATCTCCTGATTTCCTACGGCAGCTACTGTCATTACACAGGCTCGGACCGCCACTCCGTCTAAATGCACTGTGCAGGTTCCGCATTGTGCAATGCCGCAACCGTATTTTGTTCCTACCAATTTCAGGTGATCGCGCAATACCCAAAGCAAGGGTGTGTTAGGATCAACATCCACACTTTGCTCATTTCCGTTGATGTTTAAATTAAATGTTGCCATGATATTTTATTTGTCTTTAAATTATGAATTTATCCTCCTACAATGGGCTTGTAATTCGAATAATTATGCTTTATAACTGTTAATTTTTCCAGGCGTCTTAGTTTTTAACATGTAACAGGTCTATATCCTCAAGCAAGGGTGTTATTGTGAGGTCATATACCGCGAGACTGTAATTGCTTCCTCAACTTGAAGGCCTTTTCAATAACATCCAATCTCGCTTTTCTGGGGTCGGGTTTTGCTATTGGAGTACCATCGGCCTGTATATCTAAAATCTCGTTCATTTCAAGAGTATGTGCCGGCCATTTCGGCAACTCCTTTCCATTGGGATCACCGGTCTTTGCGAAATTTACCCAATAGGCATTCAACTTTTCCGCAACTATGCGGTCTTCTTCGGTTGTCTCAGGGTTGCCCCAGCGCGCATTGAGATTGTTGAATACATAAGCGACCTCGGACCCGTGTCCGGCACCGTAACGCATCCTTTCCTTCATTGGCTCCGGTACAAAATCGAAATGGTAGATATATGCCGGTTCTCCCCTGGCGATCACTGCCCTGGCCGCAAAACGTCCCGGTTCGGCCCAAACCCAGTCTGTATTGAACTTTGTGATTACCTCTGTAAATTCCTTATCCCCATCGGGATCATAGGCAGCTTCTGCCTCACTTTTAAAATCTCCAAACAGTGAGAACAACTCTTCCTTAGAATTACTTGTGTTGACAAAGCTTCCGCCGATCTCTGCGCTGTTCGACCCGATTATAAGTGGGATGTTCACTTGTCTGCCGGCCTTATATGCACTCTCAGCAGTTTCCACGACCAAATTGCCATCCAGGATCGGTCCTGAATAGATGCGCGGGCCTCCCTCTCCATCGTTTTCCTGACCTCCGTCAACAATCTCCTCCACGCTCAAGGCCCGAAGTTTGGCCAAAGCCCCAGCATCTGTTTCGTCTATGCCATGTTTTCGGGCGAAGTTTACTCCGATTGTTTCAGCCGAAACCTTGTAAAACGGATCAGCATTTTCTTCACGAATGGGCCGTCCGGTAAGTACGCCGTCCCTTCCACCGCCGGATTGACTGATGGCTTTATGAAAAAGGCCTTTCGCAGCGGGCATGGTCATCAGTGAATGTACGGAAACGCCACCGGCTGAAAATCCAAAAATGGTAACGTTCTCCGAGTCGCCTCCAAATACATCAATATGTTTTTGTATCCACTTAAGTGCTGCGATCTGATCCATAAAAGCATAACTGCCTTTAGGCTCATCGGGATTTTCCTTACTCAAGGCCGGAAATGCAAAATGGCCCAGACGACCCAGACGGTAGTTGATAGTGATCAGGATGATGCCTTGCTTGGCAAATGCATTTCCTGCATTGCCCGGGCCAGAACCACTTCCGCCAACAAAACCCCCGCCATGTATCCATACCATTACAGGTAATCTGGCTTGAGGCGCAGCACCAGCAGGGCGCCATATATTAAGAAAAAGGCAATCCTCGGAAGAGCCTTCACTTATGGTACCGGGAGCGCCTCCCCATCCGGACTGTGCACAATTTGAACCATATTCGCTTGCATCAAGCTCGCCTTCCCATGCTGTCAACGGTTGGGGCGGACGCCAACGATATTCACCTACGGGAGGCACAGCATAGGGAATGCCCTTAAAGATATCTACATCTCCTTCGTTCACACCCCGAATAATTCCCAGTTCCGTTGTAACCTGAGGAGGACTGTCAACACTTTCTTGACCGGCTATCGATAAGCTGAAAGTAACGGCTAATCCTAAAATTAGATTTTTCATTTTTTTAGCTTAATGGTTCAGACTCATTTTTCTGATTGTATTAATGTTCAATTTGATGGGTGTCTCGCACACTGCTAAAAGTCAGGTCCAGCAATTTCCAGTCGCCCCCTTCTTTTTTATAGAACTCGGTAACCGTAAATTCATTGGATACATCATTACCGCGAACGTGGGCCATTAACGTAATTCGGTTCCAAAGGACAGCGGTGTCATCACCAAATACTTCTACAGCCACATCATGGACATCTGCTTGTTTGTACCAAATACTCCCTGACTCAATAATTTCCAGTTCCCTGTCCTTCTTCCAGCTTCCACTCATATGGACGAACTTGGATTTGTCATGAAATAGCGATGCCAGATTCTCAACATCTTTTTCTGCCATCCATTCCCATTTCTTCATGGATAATTCTTTAATTTCCTTTTCTATCGCTTCGCTTTGTGCGAAAGATTGGGCACCCATAAACAGGGCAAAAATTCCAATTAATACTGTTCTCATATCTCTATTTTTATGTTCTTTTTCTTCTTGTTTTACTTAATTTTTTTGAAGATCATCGGCATAGATTCCGTATCAATAACCTCCATATCAATCAATTCCAAGGATTTTACCATTTTGAGGGTCGTTTCTTTGTAATGTTTGAAATGTGCTGTTCGCAAATGTGATTCGTAGGCTTCTTTATTGGCATAGATCTCTAAAAGCCTGATCTCCGTAGGGTTTTCTTTTTTAAACATAGGGTAAATACAAATGACGCCCGGTTCCAGTCTCACAGATGCTTCCGATTCCTCTTTAAGGATAACTATGTATTCATCCACATAAATGGAATCAATTTTAATTTCAGCTAATCGTACCATCAAGCCCTCGTTGCCAGAATCGCGTTCGGATTCTTGCCCAAAGGAATTAATCGACAGGGCCAACATCAGTAAATACAAACCAATTCTTTGAGGTTTCATATGGTTTTTAGTTTTTAGTCCAGTCCTTTTTCCTTCAACCATGCCGACATCAGGTCGGCTATCTCCAGATTGTTGAGGTCTGAAAACGGAAAATGCGTATTGCCTTTGATCCCGATATCGGGCAGATGTACAACTGTTACGTCACCCCCATTATCGTTTACTACATCACGCCATTTTCTTGCCATTTCCATACGTGCACGCCAGCCATCTGTTCCGGGATTAGGATCATAATCTTCAGGGATGTAGTCTCCATAGTAAATGACGATCGGAATTTTGGTCAGTTTTAGAAATTCCTGCTTGGGCACACCTATAGCGTGCAAGTCGCCTGCCGAGCTTTCTATAGGTTCGGGCACTGCTCCTACAGGGAACGGGAAACCCGAGCCGGGTTCGTAGGAGACAATGCCCGTAATGTTTGTATTCTTCATTGCCGTCTCCCATCCAAATCCTCCGGAATGGGAATGGGTAACCAAAATACCTTTACCGATCTTGTCGAATAGTTGAGAAGTTGCATCTGTAATTATTTGCGTATCAAATCCGCCAATGTTTGGTGTAATTTGACGGAAATATTGATTTAAGGTTTCTTCATCTTGGGCAAACTGAACACCGGGGAAATAATCAGGCCATACACCTAGCCGAAAAATGTTGAACCAAAACTGTTCATCGGGTGTAGGCGCTATAGTAGCTTCGACTGTGCTGCGTCCGGCTTTTCCTCGTCTGGGCTGGTCTAATAAATAGGTGCTGAAACCACGTCTTAAAAAGATGTTTTGATAGCCCTCACGGCCATCAGGTGTCGTTTCCCATGTCTTTGAAGACTGGCCGAAACCGTGCCAGAAAACAAGCGGGTATTTTCGGGCCTCTACCGGTATTTGATAGAAAACATAGGCATGGTCTCCGTGAAAGGTCTGGCCTTCAGGGCCACGTTTTATAGGATCAAAGTTGCCCGGGTTGGAAATGACAGAGCCACCAACTGCAAAACTACCCTGATCCTGGATGACCATGGGTTTCTTTTGCGCACAGGATATGGAGATTACAGCCAGTAAAGCGCCTAGGAACACCTTCATTTTCATTTTGCGGGTTACTATTTCGTTTTCAATCTTCATTTTTGAATTTGTTTTTACTCAATGTCATTCAGACAGTTAACTTCCTTTATAAATTAAGCCAGTACGTCAATTTAAGGTTTATCGACCTGAACCTGGGCGAATATGGATTCGTGAAATAATTATCATTATAGACCAAAAACAGGTCGGACAAAGGCGCAAAGCGCCATTGGAGCCTGGAATTTATGCCAAGATTATTACGCTGGTTGCTGTATTGGATCAAGGTATTCCAGAAGATCGATTTGCTAAAGGTGATCTCTGCTCTTGAAGTTACCAACCAGATATCTGCATCGGCGTAGGGGTCCGGAAGACGGATGCCATCATAGTTCAGCCCCAGGTTGAGGTTTGCCCAGGGTTGAAAACGGTAACCCAGCCCCGCCTCAATGGAATATTGTTGGCCATTAAAGAATTGCCCGATCGACATTTCGGTGGCAAAAGTCAGCAACCTGGTCGGATTGGATCCATATTCAATCTCTACCTGGTTAAAGGTATAACCCTGATTCCCAGGTATTGGAACCGCCCCATCTGTTCGGGTAGGATCAAAATCGTTAAATAAAAAAGTATAGTTGTGTTCAAGTTGAATTTCAACACTCGATTGATTGGCGAATGCAGCCTCCCATGAGATCTGGTAGAGGTAATCGGCATTTTTAAAATCCAAATTTGGTCTCCACCAGTTCAGGAAAAGCAGGCTGGCGCTATGGTTGCTGATCTTCCCGCTCTTTGGATAAAAGCGCCGTCGAAAGGATTGACCCGTTTTAAAAATATCCTTGCGGGGCACAAAGCCCAGGTCGGCCCTGTACTCTTCATCCACATAGACAAAGTCCAGCGAAACACGCCAGTCGCGTGAATCATATGCCGTATTCGCCTGCGCAGAAATATTTCCACTATTATCACCGGGCTGAAAGGATTTATGCAGGAAAAAATTTCCCTGCCATATGTTGTCTGAAGAAGCCAGATCGAAGTCGACCCCCACTACACGGTTGTACCGGTCATTCGGATCCAGAAACTCCTCATCAGAAAAGGTCTGTTTGTTCACCCAAAAAAGGCCCAGGTTCGATCGGGCGAACACCTTTTTCTGAAAGGCCAGCATCATATTATTAAACGAGCTGATCTCATTGCCCGGATCGGAATCTGTCTGGATGTTCAAAAAACCCAGTCGCCAGGTAGGATCCAACTTGCCACTCAAACGCACACCACCAGTGATCTGATTCTCGATCAGGTCACCTTCGAGATTACGCGCCAAGCCAATGCGCCGTGAAAAGAAGGGAATATTGTCACGCTGGCTGCCGTAATTCGCAAACAGGTCATTGTTGTCGATAAAGAACTGACGTTTCTCCGGGAGTCGAATTTCAAAGCGCGACAGATTGGTAAAGATATCATCCACCTCTACATTGGAGAAATCCGGATTCACGGTGACATCCAGGTTCATCCCATCCCCTACAGCCACTTTAGCATCGCCTCCTGCTTTAAAGTTAAAATCTGACTCATCAATGGCATAATCCTTATCGACAAGTGTATTGATGTATGGAATTAGAGCCAGCGGTGTACGGGAACGTCCAAGGGGTTTTTCAAATTTCAACTCGCCCATATAAGCAAGGCTTGAAAGTTGTTGGTTGATAGGGATTCGCACCCAGGTTGATTGTTCACTGCTTTGGATATTCCAACGGTAGCAGCGCATACGCCAGGATGTAGCGCCTTCTATAAACTTCAGCGAAGTAAGGGGAATTGCGATCTCTACGGTATAATGATCATCGAATCGCTGCGCTTCAGCCTGCCACTTGATATCCCAGGTGTTATTAAAATCTGAACCTCCTGAGGTGACCAAGCCTTCTCTTCGCACCCCATAGGGGGTTACCCCAAAAAAGAAAGCCGTTTGTCCATCGCTAAAGGTATCAAAGAGTAAGGATACATTATCATTGGTACGTGCGCCAAAATCGCGACGCAGAGAACTCACGACATAATTCCCATCGATCGATTCCGCTCTAATTCCAACATATAAAGTGGTTTCAGAATACAGGACTTTAAACCTAGTTGGGTATGATGCCAAAACAGAATCTGAGGGGAAGAATTGCCAGAAATTCTGGCCGGATTCTGCCTTTTCCCAAACAGATTCATCCAAATTTCCATCCAGGGTGATCGTTTCGGTTATGTAATGCGCTGAAAGACTTTTAGATGTAGTCTGGGCCCATACCAGGCTGGACAGACAGCAGCACCAAACCAATATCGAAGTGTATATGTGTTTTTTGCGAATCATATTTATTATCGATCAGACTAACTTCCTCTCTTTCATACAGTAAATTAATCTCGTGATTTTTTCTCAACTCAAAATTAGTAGTTGGGAAATGGGCGTATACTACCAAATTTACGGAAGCTTATACCACTATTACCGATATGATGTTAATTCCTTTATATTCTGAATTCCATTGTGTTATATTTATCGTAAATAGATTGCCAATGGAAACTATCCTGGATATTAAATCGGTTTCGGATTATTTTGCATTAAGGAAGCAGGAAGTCCTGCATCCCCTGGTAGGGATAGTCGACTTCAATCATGTTGAAGATAGTGCCAAGTCCATACCTGATTACAATGCGCTTCGATTTCATTGCTATGCTGTCTTTTTAAAAGATGCGAAGGGGTGCAAACTAAAATACGGCGGAAAACCCTATGATTATGATGAAGGGACCCTGGTATTTGTAGGCCCGGGCCAGGTAGTTGAGCTTACCTATGACGATCCCAACTTCCGACCCAAAGGCTACGCCCTGCTATTCCATCCTGATCTACTCTTGGGAACCGAACTGGGCAAGAGAATTCACCAATACAATTTGTTTTCCTATGCTTTAAAGGAAGCGTTGCACCTTTCAGCCAAAGAGCGTAAGGTCATTATTAGCCTGTTGGAGAAGATCCAGTTTGAACTGGATCAATCTATTGACAAGCACACCAAAAAATTAATCGTTGCCAATATTGAGCTCTTTCTGGATTATTCCACTCGATTTTATGACCGTCAATTCTTAACCCGAGAATCTTCACACCAGGGCATCCTCCAGCAATTCGATGATCTGTTACACGAATATTTTTCTTCCTCAAAACCCAGAGAATACGGAACACCTTCCGTCCATTATTTTGCGGATGAACTACATTTTTCTGCTAACTATTTTGGCGATCTTATAAAAAAAGAGACAGGTGATACCGCCCAGGATTATATCCAATCCAAACTGATCCAGGTGGCCAAAGAGCGCGTGTTCGATCCAAACAAATCGGTCAGTGAGATCGCCTACGAACTGGGGTTTAAGTATCCCCAGCATTTCAGTCGACTCTTTAAACAAAAAGTAGGGTATTCACCCAGCGAGTTCAGAATGTTGAATTAGTATCGACATATAGATAATTTTAGTTAAAATTTCCTTTGCCGAAAGGAAATACAGGACATATGAAATGTAACGAATTTATAAAAAGAGGTGTTATTCGGGTAAGTGCTGCCTTGGGCACTTCTGCCCTAATCGGTATCCGAAAAAATGATCTTGTAGTCCTGAAAGATTTCAGTAAGCACCTTCCATCAACTTTAAACCTTAATTCTAAATGAAAACCAATCTTTTAATTCTGTTGATATCCATTACACTTTTGTCCTTTTCCTCCTGTCAGGAAAAATCTAATTCCCGGCTGGGTGGCCTGGCCCTTTATACCGTCAGGAATGCTATGGGTGAAGATCCAAAAGAAACCCTCCACGCTGTATCCGATATAGGGTATCAGTATATCGAAGCAGCAGGATATGAGAATGGAAAGTTTTACGGTATGGACCCCGAGGCCTTTAAAAATGCATTGGAAGAAATGGGATTAAATCCAGTGAGCACGCATCAGGGTAGTGTAACCCTCGAAAATGCCGATGAGATGATCGCCGATGTAAAAGCCGCCGGTTTTAAATATTTTGTAGTCCCTGTACCACCAATGGGGATGTTCAAATATAATTCTGAAACGCAGGAACTCTCCATGGAGGGAACAGCCAGGGAACTAGCCGAAATATTGGCTGTATTGGGCGAAAAGTGCCGGAAAGCAGATCTGGAATTACTCTATCACAACCATGCATTTGAATTCGAGACAGATGCGGAAGGAAATGTGGTATGGGACTACCTCCTGGAAAACCTGGACCCGGAACTAGTGAATTTCCAAATGGACCTTTATTGGACTACCATAGCGGGAGTCGACCCAGTTGCCTATTTTGAAAAATACCCCGGGCGTTTTAAATCTTGGCATGTAAAGGATATGGACCAACAAGGGCGGTTTGCCCCGGTGGGCAAAGGAAGTATAGATTTTGCCCGTATTCTGGAGGCAAAAGAATTATCGGGTATGGAATTCTACTTCGTAGAGCAGGACGCAACTTTCGAAGGCCTGGAACCGCTGGAAGCGATTAAATTAAGCCATAGTGGGATTCGTAAATATGGATTTGAATAAGATATGCAATCACCAGCATTAGTTGTATCCTGGCTTGTTTTTTATCTTGTCTTCCTATTATTTATATTCCGGAAACTTTAAAGAAAAAAATCCAAAGAAATTATGAGATACCTAATTGGTCTGAGAACCTCCATTATACCCCTTCTAATTATTGGGGTAGTAAGTTGTGGTCCTAAATTCACTGAAGAGGTAATGGAAGACCACAGCCTGGTAAAAAACGAAAACGGAAGTGTCCTTGGATACAGTCCCAATTCCGGGGTACAACTCCTGACTAAAGACAACTATGCATTTAAAGATTTAAATAAAAACGGTGATCTGGATCCCTATGAAGATTGGCGCCTATCGGCCGAAGAACGGGCCGTTGATTTGGCCTCTAAAATGAGCATTGAGCAAATTGCAGGACTCATGCTGTACAGCGCGCACCAATCCATCCCCGCTCGGAGTCAGGGTTATTTTGCCGGCACCTATAAGGGTGAACCCTATATGGAAGGTGAAACTGATCCCTCGCAGCTCACCGACCAGCAGAAAAAGTTCATTGCCGAAGATAACCTTCGACACGTACTGATTACCACGGTCAAATCACCCGAAGTGGCCGCCCAATGGAACAATAATATGCAGGCCTATTGCGAAAGCCTGGGCTTGGGTATTCCGGCAAACAACAGTTCAGATCCAAGACATGGAACAATCTCAAGAATGGAATATGATGCGGCCGCAGGTGGTGAAATATCGATGTGGCCAAGTTCAGTGGGTATGGCAGCCACTTTTGATCCTGGTTTGGTGAAATCATTTGGTGATATTGCCTCAAGGGAATATCGGGCTTTGGGTATTACTACGGCACTTTCGCCACAGATTGATATTGCGACTGAACCTCGGTGGGCACGATTCAGCGGTACCTTTGGCGAAGACCCAAAATTGGCTGCTGAGATGGCCAGAGCCTACGTTGATGGTTTTCAATCAACTCAAGGTGGGTGGGGCGTCAAAAGTGTCAACGCCATGGTCAAACATTGGCCAGGGGGCGGATCGGGCGAAGCTGGAAGGGATGCGCACTATGGAGCCGGTAAATATGCAGTATATCCTGGAAATAATTTTGATGAACACTTGGAGCCCTTTATCAATGGCGCTTTTAACTTAGAAAGTGATACGGGAAGTGCTTCTGCCGTAATGCCTTACTACACCATTTCCTGGAAACAAGACACAAAAAATGGTGAGAATGTAGGCAATGCCTACAACGAATATATCATCAAAGACATGCTGCGCGGCACTTATGGTTATGACGGGGTAATTTGCACCGACTGGGGGGTGACCAGAGACCACAATGTCATGGACAGTTTTATGGATGGGAAGCCCTGGGGCATCGAAGGGTTGACCGAGGCTAAAAGACATTATAAAGCTTTGATGGTGGGCATCGACCAGTTTGGTGGCAATAATGATATGCAACCCATTTTGGAAGCTTACCAAATGGGAATTGAGGAAATGGGAGAAGATAAAATAAGGGCTCGTATGGAACGCTCTGCGGTGCGCTTGCTGCGAAACATCTTTAGGGTCGGTATTTTTGAAAACCCCTATCTATCCCCATCAGAAACGTCAATTACAGTAGGGCAGCCCGATTATATGCGTGCTGGTTTTGAAGCCCAGTTGAAATCGGTGGTATTGCTAAAAAATATGGATTCAAAACTTCCCTTAAAGGAAAAAACAAAGGTCTATGTGCCCAAGCGCTATGTACCGGCATCTCGAAATTTTTTGGGCATGGAAATTCCGGAATCCAATGACTACCCGGTGAACATTGAACTTGTAAAGAAATACTTTGAAGTGACCGACACTCCTGAAGAAGCTGAAGTGGCCTTAGTATTCATAGAAAGTCCTTCTTCCGGTTCCGGCTATAACAAGACAGACGTGGAAAAGGGAGGAAATGGCTATTTCCCCATCAGTTTGCAATACGGTGACTACACCGCCGTTGACGCCCGTGAAACCAGTATTGCCGGCGGTGACCCATTGGAAGATTTCACTAATAGGAGCTATAAGAACAAATCCGTGGAAACATCGAACAAAACTGATGCGACTTTGGTGGCAGAAACCAAAGCGGCAATGGGCGATAAACCTGTTGTGATAGCTATTGGCACCACCAATCCATTTGTCATAGCCGAAATTGAACAACAGTCCGATGCCATTTTGCTTGGCTTTGGGGTGCAAGACCAGGTCTTTTTGAACCTAATAACTGGTAAAACGGAACCTTCTGGCTTGTTACCTTTCCAAATGCCTGCAGATATGACTACAGTTGAGCAGCAGTTCGAAGATGTTCCCCGCGACATGAAACCCTATTTGGACTCCGAGGGTAATACCTATGATTTTGCTTTTGGTTTGAATTGGAGTGGGGTTATCTCGGATGCACGGGTTGAGCGGTACCGATGATCCATTATGACAGACCGTCTATTACGGTTCACTTTCGTGATTGGTTTTGAAACTTTGGTCACACAAATCCCTTAAAAAAAGCGTACATTTATAGGTGCAACCCAATCTATTTTGATGCTAAAAGCGTGCGCCATACAAATCGCCATGTTGATCCTTGTTCAGGGGGTTAGCTTTAATTTTGGGGATCTTGTACAATTCGATGAGCTTATCGAACACGCCAAATTCCACAAAGAGACATATGGGGACAATTTTCTTGTCTTTCTGTCCAAGCATTACGGGGAATTACAATCCGAACACAGCGAAAAACACCAGGAAGAAGAATCGGAACACCAGCAACTCCCTTTGAATCACAATTCCTGTTCACATGCCCTGATCTCACCCTTTATTCTCAATCATCAGTTATTATCAGATCTGGCACTGGACTTCACACCAGAAAACAAAAACAATTTTTACTACGCTTTTTCAAAAAGCTCCCTCTTTACTATGGGTGTTTTTGAACCGCCCCGCTCCATATAAGGATTTCGTACACTACTAACCGTACCCTGGCATGACCCAGGGCAACGGCTACGCTATAAACCCTCCCTTTGAGGCGCTTTTGGTTATCCACTAAAAACGAATGACATGGTATCGCGAATAATCTTATTCAGCATAAAGAATAAATTTCTCATCTTCTTTTTTGTCCTGGTATTGGTAAGCTTTGGGATCTTTTCCCTGACACGGATCAACATTGGAGCTGTTCCTGACATCACTAATAACCAGGTACAGATCATCACTACCTCCCGGAATCTTTCTACACAGGAAATGGAACAATTCATCACTCTGCCAGTGGAATTGGAAATGTCTAACCTACCGGGCGTAGTAGAGATCCGGTCTATTTCCAAATTCGGATTATCGGTAGTGACAGTGGTCTTCCAGGATAATTTGGGCACCTATCTTCCCCGCCAATTGATCGCCGAGAAGATCCGTTCTGCACAGCAAAACATTCCGGAAGGCTTTGGAACACCTGAAATGGGACCCATCTCGACCGGACTTGGGGAGATCTATCAATATATCCTGGATGTGGAACCGGAATTCAAGGATAAATACACGGCCACAGATCTCCGCACCATCCAGGACTGGATCGTAAAAAGACAGTTATCGGGAATTCCCGGAGTTGTGGAAGTCAACACCTGGGGTGGATCCCTCAAGCAATACGAAATTGCGATCAACACTGAAAAATTGCTGGCCATGGATATAAGTGTCAGTGAAGTAGTGGATGCGCTGGAATCCAATAACAGTGTATCCGGAGGCGGCTATATTGAAAAGGTGAATCAGGCCTATTTTGTCCGTGGTGAAGGCCTGGTGAATTCCTTGGCAGATATTGAGAACATCGTCATCAAGAATGTCGAAAATACTCCCATCTACATCAGGAATGTCGCTGAGGTGGGTTTTGGAAGTGCACCCAGATTTGGAGCCATTACAGGTAATGGTGAAGGGGAAAAAGTCCTGGGCCAGGTCATGATGCTGAAAAATTCAAACTCAAAGAAAGTCATTGAAGCAGTGAAGGCAAGAGTGGCTGAAATCTCAGGCTCACTCCCAGAAGGGGTCTATATCAATCCGTTTTTGGAACGCAGTGAATTAATCAACAAAACCACCTTGACCGTAACCGAAAACCTATTACTTGGATGCCTTATCGTGATCTTTGTTGTGGTATTGCTATTGGGGAATTTCCGTTCCGGACTGATCGTCGCCTCTATTATCCCGCTCAGTTTACTTTTTGCCATTGGCATGATGTACTTATTCCGAATCGATGCCAACCTGATGAGCCTTGGGGCGATCGATTTTGGGATCATCATAGATGGGGCGGTGATCATCATTGAGTTCATCGCTTTTCATATCACCAGGGATTCTTCCAAAATAGAAGGGCTTAGTCCTCCGGAGATCAAGGAATTCAAAAATGAGATGGCCTATAAAGGAACGTCCAAAATGATGAATTCTGCAGTCTTTGGACAGCTTATCATCCTGATGGTTTTCATTCCCGTCCTTGCCTTAAGCGGCGTGGAAGGAAAGATGTTCCGGCCTATGGCGCTGACCTTTAGCTTTGCCCTGATCGGGGCTATCATATTATGTTTTACCTACATACCCGTGATGGCATCTATCTATTTAAAACCGACAAAAGCCGCCAGGTTAAAAATTTCCGATACGCTTTTCCGGCATATTCAATCTGTCTACAGTCCGATGATCAACTGGGCACTTGAACGTAAAACCTGGGTGCTGGGCATTGCCGGGGTCTTCCTTTTGCTAGCACTTTTTGTTTTTTCAAGGATGGGCGGGGAGTTTGTTCCAACCCTGGATGAAGGCGATTTTGTCATACAACCTATATTAAAAACAGGCACTTCCCTCAGCAAGACCATTGAGACCACTACTCAGATAGAAAATATCTTACTCGACCAGTTTTCAGAAGTAGACCAGGTGGTTACCCGCATCGGAGCGGCCGAGGTTCCTACCGATCCCATGTCCATGGAAGAGACGGATGTGATCATCACCCTAAATCCCAAAAGAGAATGGGTCAATGCCAAAAGCAAAGATGAATTAGCCGATAAATTCAAAGATGCCCTGGCGGTCATCCCCGGCATGGGCGTCGAATTTACCCAGCCTATAGAAATGCGATTTAACGAGTTAATTACCGGAGTGCGGGCCGATATAGCCATTAAGATCTATGGAGAAGACCTCACTGTCCTTCGCACCAAAGCCGATGAGATCAGGGATCTCATTGAAGGGGTTGAAGGCGCAGCCGATATTACCGTTGAAAAAGTGGAAGGCCTGCCGCAGATGAATGTGGCATTCGACCGCTCCAAAGTGGCACGCTATGGGCTCAATATCAAGGAATTGAATGATCTTATATCTATGGCCTTTGCCGGTAAAACAGTCGGACAAGTTTTTGAAGGGGAGCGACGCTTTGATATGGTATTGCGATTAGATAAAGCACATCGAAGCGATCTGGACGATATCAAAAATCTCTATGTCGATATCCCACAAGGTGGGAAAGTGCCGCTGGACGAATTAGCCACAATATCCTATAAAAAAGGAGCGGCCAAAATTTCCCGGGATAATACCCGAAGACGAATCGTAGTAGGTATCAATGTTCGAAACCGTGACCTCCAATCCGTTGTAGAAGAGGTGCGTTCTATGATCGATCCCAACATACAACTACCACCGGGTTACTCGATTGCGTACGGAGGGCAATTTGAAAACCTTCAGAGTGCCAAAGCCCGACTGGCGATAGCCGTACCCGTGGCCCTGCTGTTAATTTTCTTCTGGCTTTACATCGCATTTAAGTCGGTGAAAGAAGCCCTGATCATCTATTCTGCCATTCCGCTGGCCGCAGTTGGAGGCGTTTTCCTGCTTTGGATCCGGGATATGCCTTTTAGTATTTCAGCCGGCGTAGGTTTTATTGCCCTTTTTGGCATCGCTGTCCTGAATGGCATTGTCCTGATCGATCATTTTAAAGAATTGAGAACACAAGGATTTGACTCCATAGAAGCCCTGATCAAGCAAGGCACAAAAGATCGACTCCGTGCAGTATTGCTAACAGCTTCAGCCGCGGCTTTGGGCTTTCTGCCAATGGCAGTTTCTACCAATGTAGGCGCAGAGGTACAACGCCCATTGGCCACAGTGGTGATCGGGGGCTTGATCACGGCGACTCTGCTCACATTAATTGTTCTTCCTGTATTGTATTCCCTATTTCTGGGCGGACAGCTATCCTTATCAAAAGTCACTAAAAAGATGAAACAGCTTCCTGTTATCTTCCTGGCATTGGCCTCGGGCATAGGGTATGCACAAGAAGGTCCAAAAGACCTCAACGCCTTACTAGACATAGCCTTGCAAAACAACCAAAACCTACGAGCTGCGGCATTAAAAGTGGAGGAGGCAGAGGCTCTCACCAGCTCGGCATTTGATTTTGATAAAACCAGTGTCTACTATGGCTATGATCAGAACAACCGGGCGATCAACAATGAACCTATTTCTGTTTTTGGGGTCCAACAGGACCTTAGATTTCCCACAGCATATTTTTCCAAAAGCAAGTTGATGCGGAAGGAAGCGGCTCTGCAACAAACTGCTTACCAACTTGAGGAGATGAAAGTGAAAAAAGCAGTTAGCTCGGCCTATTATTCCTATCTCACTGCAAGGGAAAAACAAACGATCTATGAACTTTTGCGAGACCTGTATTCCCAATTCGCCAAAGCTTCAGAACGCCGATACGAACTAGGGGAAACAAATCACCTGGAACGCATTACTGCGCGCTCCAAGAGTAAGCAAGTAAATCTGCAAGCAGAACAATCAATACTAGCAAGTCAGAATGCCTATTCAGGCTTGATGGCATTGATCCAGGCAGAAGATTCCCTAGTCATTTCAGAATTGGCTCCAGTTCGGTTAGCCCTGAATGAAGATGCCATTATGGGGTCTCCTGAGTTACAACTCATGCAGGATCAATACAGCGTTGCTGAACAGCAAGTCCGACTGGAACGGCAGCAACTCTTACCGGATATTAGCCTTGAATATTTCCAGGGGAGCAATGCTACTTTAAACGATAATTTATACGGATACCAGGTGGGCTTAAAATTTCCCATTTTGTTCAACAAGCAGGCATCGCGGATAAAAGCCAGCTCTATAGCCCTTGACCAGACCGATGCGTTTATTCGGGATCGGCAAATACGGCTTCAAACGAAGTACAAGGAATTAATGAATCAGTATGACCGGTATAGCAAAGCCCTGGATTATTATGATGCCGAAGGGAAGGAGCTCGCTGAGGAGCTTTTGAAGACTACGGAGGCTTACTTTAAAAACGGGGAAATCGACTTCTTCCAGTATATCCAGAGCATAGAAAATGCTTATGGACTGAAACTCGACCATCTGGAGCAATTAGACCGGTTTAACCAGACTGTTATCGCCCTTAATTATTTAACCTTTTAAGATCAAACTCATGAAACGATTGAGCTTTTATTCCCTTTTTATTTCAGCACTTATCCTTTTGTCTTTCGGATGTAAACGGCAGGATAAAAATGAAACAGAAAACAGCGATTCAGCACAGGATACCTCCATGGGCGTACGCATAACAACCGAACAGTTTACTGCCAACAATATGCAATTGGATACCATCTCTTTCAGGTCTGTGCCGCAAGCCATCACGGTATCGGGAAGGATCGATGTTCCCCCTCAGAGCGTGGCGTCGTTGTCGGCCATCCATGGCGGGTATATTAAGGATATCCCTTATTTAGAAGGTGATGCTGTGCGTAAAGGGCAAGCGCTGGTAACTATAGAAAATCCGGAATTCATAGAAATTCAGCAACAGTATTTAGAGACTTCAGAGCAATTAGGGTATTTAGAATCGGAGTATGAGCGGCAAGAGACTTTGATAAAGGAAAATATCACCTCTCAGAAAAACTACCTCAAGGCAGAAAGTGCATTTAAAAGCGCTGTGGCCCGATCCGAAGGCTTGAGGAAACAACTCTTGATGCTATC
>JAHHLF010000308.1 GCA_018679315.1 Bacteroidia bacterium
CTATGTAGATTTTCACCAACCCCAGGAGGCGATCACGCCCGGACAATTCGTGGCCTGGTACTTAGAAGATGAATTAGTAGGGTCTGGGGTAATTTCTTGACTCCCCAACTTTTTCGACACTAGTCGAAAAAGTTACCCCTCTTGAAAAGAGGGGAACAATTTTAATTATTTATTCCTCCCTGGAGAGGGAGGTGTCTTTTGCCTTGGCAAAAGACGGAGGGTCGACAAGTACCCTTTCGAGGGAGGTGTCAATTGACAATGTCAATTGACGGAGGGTGAGGGTCGACAAGTACCCTTTCGAGGGAGGTGTCAATTGACATCGTCAATTGACGGAGGGTGAGGGTCGGACCTACCTATGCATGTATTCTTCAGACTAGAAAGGTATTCTTGTAGTCATTTTTTAATACAAAATGAAAAGAAGACTGCACTCCCGTAAATACCTCAAAGAATTCAGAAGAGCACTCAGGAAACGCATGACACCTGCCGAAGCCTATCTCTGGAAACATTTAAAAAGACGGAAATTGGCTGGGAGGAGATTTAACAGACAATTTAGTATTGAGAACTACATTGCAGATTTTTACTGCCACCAGGAGCGATTAGTAATTGAACTGGATGGACAGGTTCATATGAATCCGACAGCTCAGGAAAAGGACCGACTTAGGACAGTGAGGCTGAAGGAACTTGGGTATACTGTCGTTCGTTTTGAGAATTATATGGTATTTGAGCACCTTTCTTTTGTACTTGAAGAAATCGAAGAACACTTCACCTCAATAAAATAATGTGCCTTGCCAGTCCTATCTTTTTGGAGTAAACTTGTTACATGCAAAATCGCATCACAGAACTTTTTCAAATTCAGTACCCCATCATCCAGGCAGGTATGATCTGGGCCAGTGGATGGCGACTTGCATCAGCCGTTGCCAATGCAGGGGGATTGGGACTTTTAGGTGCCGGGAGTATGTATCCGGATGTTTTGCGTGAACATATTCAAAAGTGCAAAAAGGCCACTTCCAAGCCGTTCGGCGTGAATGTACCTATGCTCTATCCTGATATTGATAAGCATATGGAGATCCTGGTTGAAGAGGGCGTGAAGATCGTGTTTACATCGGCTGGAAATCCAAAGACCTGGACGTCTTTTCTAAAAGAGAAGGGCATTACAGTAGTCCATGTAGTAAGCAGCCTGAAATTTGCGCTAAAAGCACTGGAGGCAGGGGTAGATGCGGTTGTGGCAGAAGGGTTTGAAGCCGGTGGCCATAACGGCAGGGAAGAAAGTACTACTTTCACTTTGATCCCGCTCGTGGCCAAAGGGGTTCAGATCCCGGTGATCGCTGCCGGAGGCATCGCATCCGGTAAAACTATGCTGGCAGCCATGGTGTTGGGTGCTGAAGGTGTTCAAATTGGGAGTCGGTTTGTGGCGAGCAATGAAGCCTCTTCTCATCAGGCCTTTAAAGACCGGGTTGTTCAGGCAGGAGAAGGGGAGACCCTGCTAACGCTAAAAGAATTAGCGCCGGTCCGACTCATCAAAAACAAATTCTATGAAGAAGTAAGACAGGCATATGCCAATTGCGCATCCCCAGAAGAACTTAAAGAACTTTTAGGCCGGGCACGTGCAAAACGTGGCATGTTCGAAGGGGATCTGGAACAAGGCGAATTGGAAATAGGTCAGGTGAGTGCCCAGATTAATGAAATAAAACCCGCCGCTGAGATCGTCCAGGAGATTATTCTTGAATTCGAGACTTTAAAAAAGGCGCTTTCAGAACCTCTTTACTGATCACTCTTTTTCTAAATAATAAAGCAAAAATAGATCATTCACTTTCTTGTGGTAATATATACCAGTATCATCAGAATTGAGTGTTGCTCCTTCAACAAAACCGGTTATCTCCGGGATAAGTTGTGGGCTACCAAAAGGTTCGTCTGTTGAAGATCTTTGACTCAAATATATCTTCGCTTCCGGATTATCCCCTAAGGGTAATGTCAACCTTGTAAAGTAGATTTCTAATTCATTCTGGCTAAGGGCAGGTGCATATTCTAAATGATCTGTGTTAATGGCCTCAAATATAGCTTCACTATTTGCCTCCCGAGCAAAAGAATTGCCAGTCTTCTTGGCAATAACAAGATTTGCTTCCAGTGGATATGATGTTTGTTCGAATCTACCATCCACAAAATACAGCGTATTGCCATCTGCGGAGATTTCCGCATCAAAATTTATCCAACCAAGCTCATCTCTAGAAATTCCCGAAACTACATCGCTGTCTTGTACCATCCCAGTAGTGAAAGTACCTGTATAGAGCGCGTCCAGAGTTTCAAAATATGCACCGGTATAGACATAATAAAGTGTATTATTGAGATCCATACTGGCGACGGCTTCTAAATCTGGGGTATTGATCCCTTCAATGATACCCTGATAGTCAAAAGTAGTATCATCTATCTTCAGAGCCCAGTGCAGGTCTGTATTGACGATATCCTGATTTAAGTTATTGAAAAGTAATATCGTTCCATCACGTGAAAGGAAAGGCTCCATAAGATCTGAATCATATCCTTGAACCGTGACAGATTGTTCACTTCCGAATGTTATTGGGACTATGTTTTCTGTTTCCTGGGTAGTATTATTTGTACTTTCTTTACTGCAGGCCAAACATGCCAAGGCAAATAAAGCGGCAAATAAAATATTCTTAAACATGACGTTGGTTTTAAGGTAGGACTTACATATCCAACGATAGTTTAATGGCAAAATTGCTTATTGTTTATCAATGCGAAGCAAGGTTTGCAGCAATACATTCGTACCATGAGCCATATCTTCCGCCGAAGTAAATTCCCTGGGTGAGTGACTGATGCCGCCTTTGCTCGGCACAAAGATCATTCCCGTAGGAACAATCCGGGCCATATCCTGGGCATCATGTCCGGCACCACTGGGCATATACTGAAAAGATAATTCCAGGGATTTGCATATGGATTCGATCTGTGATTTGATAGAGGCATCCATATGTGCCGGTTTGGCTGTGGCATCCAGCGGATGGAAACTAAACTCGGTATTCATGGCGTCTCCAATTTCTTTGGCTCTTGCTTCCATTTGATTGTAAAGGGTATATATCTTCTCTTCCGAAAGATCCCGGATCTCCAAACTCAATACAACTTCTCCTGGGATGACATTTGGAGCTCCAGGTGAGGCTTTTATTCGACCCACTGTCCCCACCTGGCTGCCTTCCATGCTATTCGTGATCTCATTGACCGCCAGAATAAATTTGGCCGCAGAAAGAAGTGCGTCTTGTCGCATATTCATGGGTGTTGTACCGGCATGGTTGGCAAATCCTTTAATGTGAACATCCCACCATTGGAGTCCTACAATTCCTTCCACGATCCCTATATCCAGGTCTTCACGTTCTAAATTTGCGCCCTGTTCAATGTGCAGTTCCAAAAAAGCCTTCATACTGCCTTGTGCACGGACAACCTCCTTTAAACGTGTTGTGTCGCCGCC
>JAHHLF010000137.1 GCA_018679315.1 Bacteroidia bacterium
TTTCTTTCCAATACATATAGGCGAGGGACGACTTAGTACCGGCACCATCTGCGTGCATTACAATGCAATATTCATCGTCCTGAGTGAGATAATCCGGGACGATCTTGCAGAATGCCTTAGGAAATAATCCTTTGTCTATATTCTTTATAGCCTTGTGAACATCCTCCTTGGCAGCAGATACTCCCCGTTTGGCATACCGATCATCCATGCATCATAATTTGTGCAAAAATAGCAGAATTGAAGTAACATTCTTCGCACTTTACTATTTAAAAAAAAGGAGTTCACGATACTTGACTAAAGGCCAATCTTTATCTTCGACCAGGCGCTCCAGTCGATCGCAATGAAAACGTATCTCTTCAAAGAAGGGTTTGACTTTCTGACAATACGCTGCGGCCTTTTCTTTTGGATCCTCCAACAAATTGGCCTCTCTCCTCGCCTGTACCATGGCTTCTGTTTTTTGACGAGCACCATTGAGATGGGAGTTCAGTTGGTCAAGAATGCTGAGTTGGCTTTCAAAAGCATTATCAGAGTCTTTCCCATACACCTGCTTTAAGGCCAGTATTCCATCCGAAAGTGTTTGTTGATATCGAAAAGCCACTGGGAGAATGTGACTGAAGACTAATTCGTTCAGCACCCTACCCTCGATCTGAGTCTGCAAAATATACGTTTCATACTCTACTTCCTGTCGGGCCGTGATCTCAATTTTACTCATAACTCCGACCTCCTCAAAGAGGGATAAAGTCTTTTTTGATGTAAGTACATCCAGCGCCTGAGGTGTATTCTTGTTATTGCTCAGTTTTCGTTTCGAAGCTTCCTTTTCCCATGCTTCACTATAGCCATCCCCATCGAATCGGATACGTTTGGAGGCTTTAATATATTCCCGAAGGACATTAAAAACCGCTTCATCTTTCTTAAGCTTTTTGGTGTCGATCAGTTCATCAACTTCCTTTTTAAAATCTGTCAGTTGTTTCGCCACAATAGTATTTAGGACAGTCATGGGTTTAGCACAATTGGCGCGGGAACCGACGGCGCGGAATTCAAATTTATTACCGGTAAAAGCAAAAGGGGAAGTTCTGTTCCTGTCTGTATTGTCCAATAAAATCTCCGGGATCTTACCCACTACATTCAGTTTTAGTTCCGTTTTTTCTTCAGGGGAAAGCTTTCCTTTAGACACGCCTTCTAATTCATCTAATACTTTTGAAAGCTGACTCCCTATAAAAATTGACATTATGGCCGGGGGTGCTTCATTAGCTCCGAGTCGGTGATCATTACTAGCTGAAGCAATCGAGGCCCTGAGCAACTCTTCATAAGAATCTACAGCCATAATTGTATTGACAAAAAAAGTGAGAAATTGAAGGTTTTTCATGGGTGTTGATCCCGGACTCAAAAGATTTACCCCCCTATCCGTAGCCAATGACCAATTATTGTGTTTCCCCGATCCGTTAATGCCGTCAAAGGGCTTTTCATGAAAAAGCACTCTTAGGTGATGTCTGTCTGCGATCTTTTCCATAACATCCATCAAAAGCAAATTATGGTCGACCGCCAAGTTAGCCTCTTCGAAAACCGGGGCTAATTCAAATTGGTTTGGTGCCACCTCATTATGTCGGGTTTTCACCGGTATTCCCAATTGGGTACATTCTGCTTCCAGGTCCTTCATATATGAAAAGGCGCGAATCGGGATGGTACCGAAATAGTGATCATCCAATTGTTGTCCTTTCGCGGCCAATTGCCCGATCATGGTTTTGCCCGATAGCAAGATATCTGGCCGGGCATGCGCCAGGGACTTATCGATCAGGAAATATTCCTGTTCCCAGCCAAGTGTTGCATGAACTTTCTGCACATTCTTATCAAAGTAATTGGCAACTGCAGTCGCCGCTTCATCCACAGCATGCAGAGCCCGTAACAAGGGTGTTTTATTATCTAACGCTTCCCCGGTATATGAAACAAATACAGTTGGGATACACAAGGTGTTTCCGTAGATAAAGGCTGGGGAAGTCGGATCCCAGGCAGTATAACCCCGAGCCTCAAAAGTATTCCGTATCCCCCCACTGGGAAAACTGGAAGCATCCGGTTCTTGCTGAACCAGCTGATCCCCGCCAAACGATTCAATGGCTCGTCCATCTGCAAGCAAGTCCATAAATGCATCATGCTTCTCAGCTGTCGCCCCCGTCAAGGGTTGAAACCAGTGTGTATAATGAGTAGCCCCCATAGACAACGCCCAGGTTTTCATTGACTCTGCCACCTGGTCGGCTATCTTTCGATCTATTTTTGAACCGGAGTGGATTGCCTCCCTGACACTTTTATGCGCGTCTTTTGTCAGATACTTCATCATCCGCTCATCATTAAAGACCTGAGCTGCAAAATGCTCCGAACGATTGTGTGGTATCTTGAAGTCAGGTACTGTCCTATTCAGATTGTCAGCCAGGGCTGAAAAGCGCATTTGAGCCATAATAATGATCGATTTTTCTTAAAACGTCAAAATTAGCTAAAAAATATACAATTATTAGTAATTTGATAATATACCCCCTAAAAAACAGGGGTGTTGATAATTTCATCGAAATTTTTAATAAATACCCCCTAAAAATTTGGATGTCAGTTTTGAAAAAACATATTTTTGTCCGTCTTTATGTTAAACTAATCTTTTGGCACTATGAGTAAATCTAAACTGGAATACATCTGGCTTGACGGGCACGCCCCAACCCAGGAATTAAGAAGTAAAACTAAAGTTTTGACTGATTTTGACGGCAAGCTGGAGAGCTGCCCGATCTGGTCTTTTGATGGAAGTTCTACACTGCAAGCTGAAGGGAATGCTTCAGACTGTTTGCTCAAGCCCGTTGCTATCTACCCCGATCCGGGAAGAGAGCAGGGATGGCTTGTGATGACCGAGGTACTGAACGCGGATGGCACCCCTCATGAATCTAATCACCGGGCTGAAATCGATGATGACGATGAGGACTTTTGGTTTGGTTTTGAACAGGAATACTTCCTTATGGACACAGAAACCGAACTTCCGCTGGGATTCCCAAGAGGAGGATTTCCTTATCCTCAGGGCAGATATTACTGCTCAGTAGGGGGTCGATACACCTGGGGTCGTGATCTGGTAGAACAACATTTGAATATCTGCCTGGATGCAGGCCTTAATATCGAAGGTATTAATCAGGAAGTGGCTCCCGGACAGTGGGAATTCCAGAATTTTGCCAAAGGAGCCAAAAAGGCTGGGGATGAATTGTGGATAGCCCGTTACCTACTCAACAGGCTCACCGAGGGCCATGGATATTATATTGAACTGCATCCCAAACCGGTAAAAGGAGATTGGAATGGTAGTGGTATGCATGCCAACTTCTCCAACAGTCTGTTGCGAAACGCTGGAAGTAAGGATGTATATGAAGCTGTATGTGAAGCTTTCCGTCCCGTTGCGATAGACCATATCGATGTGTATGGCGCATATAACGAGCAGCGACTTACAGGAGATCACGAGACACAATCTATCGATCAATTCTCATACGGTGTTTCCGACCGTGGGGCATCGATCCGAATCCCGATCGCTACCGTTGAGAGCGGATGGAAGGGATGGTTAGAAGACCGTCGTCCTGCATCAAACGCCGACCCATATAAAGTAGCCGGAAGAATTATTAAAACCGTTAAATCAGCTAAAATAGAAGTAGCCGTTTAAACGCGACTAATTCTTAAATCAAGAACCGCCAAGGCCTCACCATTGGCGGTTTTTTATTGGACCGTTCTGACGATGAAGATCATATATAAGATCAATAAAACTAACCCGTCTCTCCAACCCAATCTAAGTCCTTTAGGCAGGAAAACAAGAGGAAGTATCGCAAAGGAGATCGCCAGCATCCAGAATACGTCATTGGTAAGCAAGCTTTGATCCTGTACGGTAATAGGTGTGATAATGGAAGTAATGCCCAGTACAGCCAGAAGGTTAAAAATATTAGAACCGATCAGGTTCCCTACTGAGATGGCTTTTTGTTTTTTAATTACAGCGATGACAGAGGCCGCTGATTCCGGAATACTCGTGCCAATAGATATGACCGTTATCCCGATAACCCGGTCACTTACACCAAATTTAGAAGCCAGTCCAACCGCCCCGTCGACAAGTAATTCCGAACCACCCCATAAACCCAAACCTCCCAGTCCGAGATAAAGGACGGCCAGGTAAAGCGGTAAGGGTTTATCCGTATCCGGCAAATCTTCAACAATAGCAGGTTGTTGGAAGCGGAGCAGATATACCAGGAAGAGAAAGAGAACAATTACCATGACCACCCCTTCCCATCGGCTCAGTTCTCCATCTGAATAAATAAAGCCAAAGAACATGAAGGATGCCACCATCATCACAGGCCAATCTGTCACATAAAAACTTGGGCGCACATCTATATTACCTAAAATGATAATTATGGCGAGTACCAATCCCAGATTGGCAATATTAGAGCCTACGACATTACCCAGGGCTAAATCGGGAAAACCATCCAGGGCCGCCTGAATGCTAACGATAAGTTCAGGCGCCGATGTGGCAAAAGAGACGATCGTCATCCCTATGATGATCTTCGAAATATTTAGACGGAGTGAAAATGCAACAGCAGATTTTAAAAGTAAATTACCCCCTCCTACAAGGAAAACAAGGCCAAGAACAATGAAAAGGAAGTTCTGCATGTGCTAAATAATGGGCAAATATAAAGGAATAAGCCGCTATTCATTTATATGTCTATTGAATGTCTGAAATGTTAAATAACTACAAAATTAGTTGTGCAACTATATTTTTAGTTATATGTTTGGAGGGATGTTAAAACTCACTAATAAAGAAGAAGAGGTAATGAAGATCCTCTGGCGCCTGGAAAAGGGCTTCGTCAAAGATATTCTGAACGAACTATCAGATCCAAAACCTCATTACAATACCATGTCTACTATTGTTCGCAATTTGGTAGATAAAGGATATGTAGATTATGAGGCCTACGGGAATACCCACCAATACCGTCCTAAGATCGATAAAGAGTCTTATCGTAAGGCATTTATCAACGACAGTATGGTAGAATTTTTTGACGATTCCTATGCAGGATTGGTGAGCTTTTTTGCCAAAGAAGAGAAAATAAGTGCGGATGAACTCCGTGAGATCATCAAATTAATAGAGGGAAAAAATGGGTGAGCTATTCCTTATGTACGCGCTAAAAGTATCCGGGATCCTGCTATTATTCTATGGGATATACCAGGTATTCCTTATGCGGGAAACTTTCTATAAGCACAACAGGCAATTTTTGATAGCAGGTATTTTTGCCAGTTTTGTGCTACCGCTCATTCATATACCCAGATATATTGAAGTAAGTCCGCTTGCCATCAATACGGCTGAAATAACTACGGTATCAGCAGTTGAAGCTCCAGTAACCGCGTTTCTGGATCTTCCTCAGATCCTATTTTTTATCTACCTGATGGGGCTCGTCTATTTTCTGGGACAATTCTTCGGGCAATTGATCCATTTGTTTTCAGAATATGCAGGCGGTAAAAAATCTAAGCAAGACGGACTCACCTATGTGCAATTAGCAAAAGGGAAAAAGCCTTTCTCCTTCTTCAATACGATCTTTTTTACTCCAAATGGGTATACATCCCAGGAATTAGATACCATACTGCTTCATGAAGAAGCGCATTGCAGGCAGTGGCATTCCCTGGACGTACTGCTCGGTCGGCTAGTTGCCATATTCTTGTGGTTTAACCCGATCAGTTGGTTATATCAAAGAAGCATTTCCCAAAACCTGGAATTTATGGCCGATGAAGTTGCAAGTTCAGAGAACGCCCTTAAAACGTATCAATATACCTTATTGAAAGTGTCAGGTGTTCACGTGGCTCCTGCCCTGACCAATACATTTTATAATTCATTAATCAAAAAACGAATAGTCATGTTACAACAATCGAAGTCTCAAAAAAGAAACATGTTGAAATACGCTCTAATCCTCCCGGCATTGGCCTTCTTCATGTTCAGCTTCAATACAAAAGAAATTTATATCACCAAACCTGAGGCTAATCAGGAAGTCCAGATTTCAGATGGAAAGTCTATTGAAATTACGATCGACAGTAAAACCACAAATGATGAGTTGAAAGAGATTAAAAAAGATCTCGCCGAAAAGGGGGTCGACTTCTCATATACTGCCGTAAGGAACGAGGATGGTGAGATCATAGACCTTGAATTACATGTAAGCTCAGAAGAAGAGGGCAATTCCATAAGCGGTTCCTCCTCTTTCTCCAATGACGGCAAGCCCATTGACCCCGTTACTATGATGATTGATAAAGACAAAGCAACAATGCTTTTTATGGGAGAGGAACATAAAAATAAATTTGTGCACAGATCAGAGGGTGAAACTATATGGGTTACTGACGAAGGAGACGATCACAAAAGGATAGAGGTGATTAAAATGGGTGATGGAGATGAGAAGGAGGTAAAGATCATTGTGAACGGTGAAGAAGTAGACGAAGAAGAATATGAAGAAATGAAGGGTGATGATAAAGTGATCAAGAAAACCATCAAAATTGTAAAGGGCAAAGGCGAAAAGGAAGAAAAGAAAGAAAAGAAAGAAAGGAATGTATTTATAATAAAGGACTCCGATGACGACCACGACATCGAAGTCATCGAGGGTGATGGCAGCGGTTTCATGTTTCTGGATATGGATGGAAATGGAGAGGAACCCATGTATTTGATCGATGGTAAAAAGTCGACTAAAGAAGATGTCAAGAAACTAGGGACTAAAAACATCGCCACCATCGATGTCCTAAAAGGTGAATCAGCTGAAAAAAAATATGGCAAAGATGCGAAGCATGGTGTTGTTGAGATCACGACACAAAAGAAGAAAGATTAAAGATTAATAAAGCCAGATTATTATCTTAATTTCTGACCTTTATTAACTCACTAATCAAATGCAAAAAGAATCGGCCTCTCCAGGCCGTTTTTTTATGCCCAAAAAGATGGATTTGCTTAAAATGGTCCTTTTTGGTGATTTTTTCCCCTTGGAATTCAAAAAACCCTTGAAAAAGCCCCTTGAATACTTACTATATTGTATCAAATAATAATTTTTATATTATTATTTGTAACTTTTTTCAAGAGCTTCTATTTCTAATTATAATATATTAGATTTTCTTGCTTACAATTCTGTACGCACTTTCATTAATATTTGAATTTTTGTTTGGAGGTAAGATCGCCCTTCTTATATATTCACCTTCGAATTAGAAAAGCAATCAAAAAACGAAAATTCAAGGCGATGATCACACTAGCAAAAATCTTAATGTATGTTATCTTATCTGTTCTCATCTTTTTCATTTGACTAGTTTAGAACAATAGATAATTTGAAAGGCTGTCTGGGGGGAGGCGGCCTTTTTTTATTGGGTGTATCTTTGAAGAAATTTAAAGAAAGAAAACGTTGAAAAGTCTCTTCACCATATTAGCCAGGGTCAATAAAATACTTCTGCCCTCTTTTACAAAAAGGAGGTTGGACCTCGCTGATGCAAAAAAGTGGCAACTCGCCCTAATCGGATGGCGCTACTACGTCCTAAAAAAAGCATTGGATTAATATTTAACTAAGCTGCGGACCGAATACGAACTAATTTGTTCTATTCCTTTTAAAAATTGTAATTCGAGCAAAAAGTTGCACTGCACCACAGTTGCACCAAGTTGTTCTACCAACTTACAGGCAGCAGCGGCTGTGCCACCGGTAGCCAGCACATCGTCATGAATAAGTACCCTATCATTTGGCTGAATCCCATCTGAATGGATCTCCAGGGCGCCGGAACCATATTCCAGGGTATAGTTCTGACTAATGGTATCGGCGGGTAGCTTTCCCGGTTTACGAACCGGAACAAAACCGGCACCCAATTTAGCAGCGAGCAAAGGTGCAAAGAAGAATCCCCTGCTCTCAATTCCTACCACCTTATCTATAGCGGGTTTGCCTATAAGATCCAAAAGGCCGTTAATGGCACAGGTAAATGCCTTGGTATCTTTAAGTAGCGGACTTATATCCTTAAAAACAACGCCGGGCTCCGGAAAATCCTTTACATCGCGGATATAAGATTTTAAGTCGATATCGGCCATAGGTTGATTTTGTCCTAAATGTAAAAAGAAATATCTTTGCGCTCCTTCGCGCCAGGAAATTGGCGCTTCGGCGCACACGCCCACAAGTATATCCAATTATACAAGTACTTGAACACAGGACGTGAATAAACATTATAAGGCCACGTGGCGCAACTGAATAGCGCATCTGATTACGGCTCAGAAGGTTGCAGGTTTGAATCCTGCCGTGGTCACTTAAGAATGAAAAGCTCGCCATTCTGGCGAGCTTTTTTTATCTGAGCGAGGTAACAAGCTTGCTTGATTACCGAAGTAAAGGTGAAAAAAGCAGCCAACCGAAGGTTGGGAGTTTTTCATTTAGACTACGGAGCTCAAAGGATCACGACCCCGAAGCAGAGCGAAGCACGCTTCGGGGGAGAGTAATCCTGCCTAACCAATTGTACGGCAGGATGCCAGCGCACCAACTTGTTCCTAATTCACCTCGGCCTCCGGCGCACGACCTAAAGCCTCAAACAAATTAACAAGGGCATTGTATTTATCGATGACCAGTTTATTTGCTTTCAATTGTGCGTTGATCAATGCGCTCTCTCGTGAATTTATCAGGAATAAGGAGCTCTCCCCCAGAAAGAACTTCCGTTCCTCGGCTGCTACCAGACGCTCATAATCTCCAACCACAGAGCCAATAAGGATATTCTGACGCTCAAGCGAACTGATCTCTGCATTTACAGCTTCCACTTTATTTTGGATGGCAAGAGCACTTGACATCATATCCAGGTTGGCATCTTGTAGTTTGATATTGGCCAACTTGAGTTCACCCCGTTCTTTTCTTAAAAACAAAGGCAAGCTGAAATTAACGAACGCCTTGTAATTCGCCGTATCGAATGAATTCAGTGGTGTGGCTTCAGTGGACAAGAAATTATACTGAACATCTAATCTCGGCAATAACATATTCCTTTTCAATGACCTTTCTACCTGCATGCCTTTGATCTGATAATCCTGTGAACGTAACTTCGGGTGGGCATCTAACCAATTTTCGTTAAGGGCTTCTGCCAAAAGAAGCGAAGTGCGTATGGTATCCTCTCCGGGAACTTCCGGCACTACATTCTCCTGAAGTTCCATCGGAATGCCGTTTAGCCACAAATAGTTGCTTAAGGCAAGGGTTGCCTTTCGCTGTTTGAGAATCGCTGCTTCCAGACTTAGCATCCTATTCTGAACCGCGATCTTTGCCTCTACTGAATCGATAGCTGCTTGTTCTCCTGCTTCAACACCTTGTTTCACACCTTCAAATCTAATCTCTGCATTCTCTTTAAACCGGGCATAGATCGACCGCTCATTAGTGGCTTCCAACCACGTAAAATAGGCCTTGCTCGCATTTGTCAAGACCACATTCACCATCAGATCACGGTCGGCCTTGGATTGCTCCCTAAAAAACCGCGCCTTTCGCAACATCGCCATACGCTCATTTATCCAAAAGCCTTGTGCTAAGGAAAACGACACGCCTGCACTATACAATCCCCCTTCCGGAAGACTCATATCAGGATTCAGAAAATCCCCGGAATTCTCCTCAAAATTTGCTTTGAACTCGACCCCATACCAGGTTGGGATCTTAAATGTCGCATTCAATTCATTGTAATACTCCGTCTCTTCAAACTTCTTACGATCCAGATCAGCTTCGATCTTTGGGTCAAAACCCCCTCTTGCACGAAGCAATGTTGCTTCACCCTCATTTAATTTAAGCTCGGCCTGACTCACTAAGGGATGGTGCTTTTTCACATAGCCCATATACTCGTCGAAACGCAATACTGTTTGCGAATCAACAGGCAGGTCCTGTGACCAAAGCATATTAAATGCCAATAGGAATAGTATATGTTGAATGATTTTCATGTGTTTTTCTCTTACTTCTTAGCGGTCAAACCTTCTTTTTGTAAAGGCCTGTAATAATTCGGCGGAAACCCATTCAATTGCCGCCATAACTCAAACCAGATTGGCACATCGTCCAGCAGGGCAATTGTCCTTGCTCCAGACCCTACACGCACCGCTTCCGGCCAAGATTGATCACCCGTATCGGGCGCCAACAAGATCCTATACTTCCCATTCTCACTGATAAAATTCTCTATAGCTACTACTTCTGCTCCATACGTGCCATAGGATAAGTTGGGCCAGCCACTGAAGACTATCGCGGGCCAGCCATCGAATTGTACCCGTACTTTTTCCCCGAGATGCACCAAGGGTAAGTCGATCGGACTGATATATGTCTCTACGGCCAGGTCGTATATAGCCGGCATGATACCAACCAAACGCTCACCCTCTTTAAAAGTCTCGCCTATTCCCGATTTAATCGCCTTGTTCACATATCCATCCTGGGGTGCCGTGATAAACAACAGGCTGTTTCGCTTCTTGTAATTTGTATAGGCATTTTCCAGTTTCGTAACCTGTGCTTCGGTGTCGAATTGACTTGACTGTGCCGTATACATATCACTTTGAGCCTTTGAGATCTTATCAGCAAATTCAGCATTGATCTTTGATAGTTCAAGCTCCGCATTGATCACCTCATTCTTGCTGGCTAGAAATGCATTTTGTTGGGAGATAAGTTTTGCTTGTGTCTCCTGCAGTTTCAGTCGCATGACTTCTACATCCCGAACGGCTTTCAGACCTTCCTCCTGAAGCAAAGAAGTACGATCGTATTGCCGCTGAGCAATTTCAATATTAGTCCGTGCCGCTTCCAGATCCATACTGTCGCTTTGAACCTTTAGTCCCGCTTGCATCAATTTGTTCTTCGCCTGCTGAAGTTTTAATGCCCTCTCGTTTTGTAAGGCCGATGTCTGTCGCTGTAAGGCACTAACTTTACCCTGGTAGGCTCCAACAGATTGGCTCTTAGCATCGATCTGATCTTGGGTACGCTCTACCAGTCTGTCGTCGAAGTACTCACTCTTGATCTCAGAAATACGTAAGATCGTATCGCCCTTGCTTACAAAATCGCCTTCACGTACATACCATTCTTCGATCCTACCCGGGATCTGTGACTGTAATGTCTGGGGCCGCTGTTCTGGCGTCAAGGTCGTAACCTGACCCTGACCTGTGATATTCTGGGTCCAGGGCAAGAACAGGATTACTATTCCGATAATAGCAAATACGAGCAAAAACTGATTAAAGTGTCTGCGATATGCAGAGCGGAATACCCGACGGGCCGACTCAAAGTGATCCAGGGAAACCGACTTGTTCAAAGGGTTGTTCGAGATATTTAGCATAATTGTAAATCTTTAATGGCGCCCTGCTCCAGAGTTATTATTTCATCGCAACTTGCAGCCCACCTGGGGTTGCTGCTCACTACGATCAATGCCCATGGATTAGACGGATCTGTTAGAAAATCGATGATCCGATTAGTCTCTTCATCATTGAATTGATCCAGGGCATCTTCCAGTATTAAAACTTTTGGGTTTTTAACAATGGCCCGGGCCAAAACGATCTTTTTGGCAATCGTATAGGACATCTGTTTACCTTCCGGATATAATATGGTATTTAGGCCTTGCCCCTGACGCTTCAGGAAGTTTGTGAGGCCAACCACTTCCAATGCTTCAAGGATCTTTTTATCCGATATCTTATCATCTCCAAAGGTGATATTCTCACGGATCGTACCTTCAAAAGGTGTTTCCTCCTTTAAAGACAATCCCAAATGAGCCCTATAGTGGTTGAGAAACAGACTTTTTACAGGGAAATTGTTTACCGTAAGCTGCCCTGATGTTGGCATTATAACTCCGGCAATAAGTCGGAGCAGCGATGATTTGCCCGAACCACTCTCGCCTTTGATCAGCACTCTGCTTCCAGGCGCCACGGATAGGGAAATATCATTTAATATGGCTATCTCACGATCCTTGGCCATGTAGGAAACCTTTTCCAGGTCTATCTTCAATTCTTCTGAGAAATCCGGTCGCTCTCCGTCTTCCATTTCCATATCCTTGTCTACGACCTGACCTAGTTTCTCTATCGATGTCACGACATCGTAGAAAGGCTCCAAACCCAGTATGAGTTTTTCAACAGAAGCAATCACTAAAAGGATAATGATTTCAGCTGCCACAAACTGACCAATATTCATTTCCTGGTTGAGCACCAGAAAACCACCGATAAGAAGTAGTCCGGCAGTTACAAGAACTTTAAACCCGATCATTTGTATGAACTGGATGACAAGGATGCTGAAATGGCTTTCCCTTGCTTCGAGATATTGGGCAACTAACTTGTCATTCTTTTCCAGGGCAAGGTTGGTACGCCCGGAAAGTTTAAAACTTTCAACGCCCCTGGCTACTTCCTGGATCCAATGCGCAACCCTGTATTTGAAATCAGACTCCTTCAGGCTCGTTTCCAGGCCACGTTGCGCTGTAAATTTGAATACTACGTAAACCAGCAATAAGAGAAGGATACCGAATATGATAAAGAAGGGGTGATAGAATGACAGCAGAATCAAGGCAAAGATGATCTGTAGCAAAGCTGTTGGTACATCTATCAATATCTTGGAAAGTCCTTTCTGAATAGTCAGGGTATCGAAAAACCGATTGGCTAACTCAGGAGGGTAAAACCCACGAAAGGCCTCCATTTTTATTTTTGGGAATCGATAGCTTAGTTCAAATGAAGATCTGACAAAGATCCGCTGCTGGATGGTTTCGATAATTCGCAGTTGCATGTATTGAAGTGCACCTGTGAAGAGAACCCCCAGGGTAACCAATACGACTAATACGATCCAGGAAGTCGATACCTGTGCACCTTGGATCAAGTTAATGATCGCCTGGATTCCCAGAGGAAGGGATAGGGCGACAAAGCCCGAAAATATAGCGTAGTAAAAGATCTGTGCAATATCCTTTTTCTCCAATTCAAGGAGACCCAGAAACCGGCGCCAGGGAGTTAATGTATTTCGAATACTTTTTGTCATGATAATACTTTAAAAACCAGGTTATCAAAAAATGCATTTGGAGTTATTTCCTTATCACAATCCGTGATCGAATCAAAATGATCCCGTAAGAATTGTTGATGCAGGGCCCCCTCTATGATAGTGCTCGCCAAACTAGTGGGGTGGGCATAATTCGGATCTAGGGCGCTGATCATGTCTTTTAGGCGGGTGATTATGCCTTTGTATGCCACAAAATAGCCTTCCTTGTCTTCCTGATCTACTTCTTTAGTAAGGAAAGATTTGGAGCTCTCATTAAC
>JAHHLF010000341.1 GCA_018679315.1 Bacteroidia bacterium
GGGGATGCCGTCATGGGGGTTTTTCGCGGGGAATACCACCTTGATCGGGCTATTGACGCCGCCGTGGCTATTCGCAACCAGATTAAAAACTCGAAGCATAAGGGTTTACCTGCCGACTTTAAACCCAAGGTTTCAGTGGGTATCAAGAGCGGGGAGATGATCTCCGGGAATATAGGTTCAGTTAGTTTAAAAAGACTCGATTATACCGTTATTGGGGATAATGTCAATACTGCGGCACGCTTACAGGATGCAGCTGGAGAAAATCAGATCCTTATCACGGAGAGTTGTTATAAAGAGGTAAAAGAATCCTTCAAATGTAAAAAGGTGGGGGAGATCAGCATGAAGAATAAAGAAAAGCCCGTAACCGTTTACGAAGTTCTGGAATAAATCTGTCTCATAATAGTCATGACGGGACTATAACAAAAAAAAGCACTTCAGTGCTTTTTTTGTTTTATACGCGAAGTTTTACACCTTATACATAATTCGGATCTAACCATACAATTCTATTTTTTGGAATGGATCCTGCTTTGTAATCTTGTTATAGTCAAAGACTGGAAACATAAAACATCTATTTCCCGTCCTTTCCCTCCCTAAGTTTTGATATCATTAAAAGAACACAAAATGAAAACAACCTATGTATGTTACGGCTTAGTGCTCAACAGCCTTCTATTATTTGTCGGTTTGCTCAGGGATGCAAACGAATTGCTCTTTCCTTCGATCTTCTTTGCAGTGGAGGTCATCCTTATTGCTCTCTTGTTCAGAAATCTTTTTATAGAAAGGGAATCAGAGTTTTTCGAAAAATCTAAGTTTTGAATAACTTCTTATTTGTATTGCCATAAGAATTCATAGAATACGGATCACTGCGATTTTGTTTTCCAGGATTATTCGACGCAAATAAGACTATAACTGAAAAACCAAACGACGCCAGATACGAGTTTAAGAATGACTAAATGTCATTCAACAGAGACTTTGAGGAAAAATTCCTGATTACTATCAGAAAAATTGATAAACAAAATCAAAAAACTGGTTCTTAACAAGTTAGCCGTCTTCACATCTTAGCAAAGAATCAAATAGACCAAAAGGTATTTTAAATATGCTTTTTGGTCTGCTTTTTTAATGCGAATTTTTTTGGGGTACTTATCTTCAATATCCCATTTCTCAAACGCCTAATAAAACTACAAGCTGACATTGGATTTCAACATTCGATGTTAAAAACTTTGGAGTGCATCGCTGCAAACTACCTTCAGAATATTGCCTCTTTTTTGAATCTTTGTTAACCCAGCTTGGCCTACACCCCACATTTATAACTAACTTAAAAACTAAAGAAATATGTCTGAAGTTCAGGAACCCATTTTGGAAGAAAATGAAGATCGATTTGTCATTTTTCCTATTAAACACCATGATCTTTGGGATTGGTATAAAAAATGTGAAGCCTGTTTCTGGACTGCTGAAGAGATCGACCTGCACCAGGACCTTGCCGATTGGAATAATAAACTGAGCGAAGACGAGCAGTATTTTATCAAACATATCCTCGCCTTTTTTGCTGCATCCGATGGCATTGTCAACGAAAATCTGGCGGAGAATTTTGTAAATGAGGTCCAGTACTCAGAGGCCAAATTCTTTTATGGGTTTCAGATCATGATGGAGAACATTCACTCCGAGACTTACTCCCTTTTGATCGACACCTATGTACAAGACGAAAAGGAAAAGAACATCCTTTTCAAAGCCATCGAAAATTTTCCTGCGATCAAGAAAAAAGCAGATTGGGCGTTAAAATGGATCGATTCTCCAAGCTTTGCTGAGCGACTCATAGCCTTTGCTGCCGTGGAAGGGATCTTTTTCTCAGGGGCCTTCTGTTCCATCTTCTGGTTGAAGAAAAGAGGTCTTATGCCGGGATTGACGTTCTCGAATGAGCTGATCTCAAGAGATGAAGGAATGCACTGCGATTACGCTGTACACCTGCACAACAAACACCTGGTTAATAAAGTACCAAAAGAACGCATCACGGATATCCTTGTCGATGCCCTCAATATAGAACGGGAATTCATTACGGAATCCTTGCCGGTAAGCCTTATCGGGATGAATGCCAAGCTGATGACCCAATATCTCGAGTTCGTTACAGACCGCCTTCTGGTGGAACTGGAATGCGAAAAGGTGTATAACGCCACGAATCCATTCGATTTTATGGATATGATCTCTTTGCAAGGAAAGACAAACTTCTTTGAAAAAAGAGTTTCTGAATATCAAAAAGCCGGTGTCCTGAATAAGGAGAAAGATGCTGATTCTCAAAAGATCAGTTTCGATGCCGATTTTTAGAAAAGACCAACACCCCGGAAAATAGCAGGGATTTCCCTGCACTAGTCGGCTGGTTGCTAAGCAAAACCGCCTAATTGAAGTACTAATTTTAAAAATTTTGTAAGCCCTTATGTATGTAATTAAAAGAGACGGGAAAAAAGAGCCGATGATGTTCGATAAGATCACGGCCAGAGTTCGCAAACTGTGTTATGGTCTTAATACCCTGGTTGATCCTGTAAAGGTCGCTATGCGAGTCATTGAAGGCTTGTACGACGGTGTAACCACTTCTGAACTGGATAACCTGGCAGCGGAGATCGCCGCTACCTTGACCACAGCTCATCCTGATTATGCGAAACTCGCTGCTCGCATTTCCGTTTCCAACTTACATAAGAATACTAAAAAGTCCTTCTCAGAAACGATGAAGGATCTCTATGAGTATGTAAATCCGCGTACCGGCAAAAAGGCTCCCCTTCTTTCGGATGAAGTTCATAAAGTGATCTCAGAAAATGCGGAAATGCTGGATTCAACCATCATCTATAACCGGGATTTTGGCTACGATTACTTTGGCTTCAAAACCTTGGAACGATCATACCTGTTAAAACTAAACGGAAAGATCGCCGAACGTCCTCAGCATATGCTGATGCGCGTAGCCATTGGCATTCACCTCAATGATCTGGAAAGCGCTATTGAGACTTATGAGCTCATGTCTAAAAAGTACTTCACCCATGCCACACCCACCTTATTCAATTCGGGAACACCTAAACCACAAATGTCGTCTTGCTTCTTACTGGCAATGCGGGATGATAGTATTGAGGGGATCTATGACACACTGAAGCAAACGGCAAAGATCTCCCAATCGGCAGGAGGTATAGGCTTGTCTATACATAACATTCGTGCAACGGGTTCATACATTGCCGGAACGAATGGTACGTCTAATGGTATTGTACCTATGCTACGGGTCTTTAATGACACAGCTCGGTACGTAGATCAGGGAGGTGGTAAACGTAAAGGAAGTTTTGCCATTTATGTTGAACCATGGCATGCAGATATTTACGATTTTCTGGATCTCAAAAAGAACCATGGGAAAGAAGAAATGCGGGCTCGCGATCTGTTTTATGCCATGTGGATCCCGGACCTATTCATGAAGCGGGTTGAAGCAGATGCCGAGTGGACACTTATGTGCCCCAATGAATGCCCTGGATTATTTGAGACCCATAGTGAAGATTTTGACAGCTTGTATACTAAGTACGAGAAAGAAAATAAGGGCCGTAAAACGGTCAAAGCACGGGAATTATGGGAAAAGATCCTGGAATCTCAGATTGAAACAGGCACACCGTATATGTTGTATAAAGATGCGGCTAACCGGAAAAGCAATCAGCAAAATTTGGGAACTATTCGTTCGTCCAATCTCTGCACCGAGATCCTTGAATATACAGATAAGGATGAAGTGGCTGTTTGCAATCTGGCATCCATTGCCTTGCCCATGTTTATCAAGAATGGGGAATTTGATCATCGGGAATTATTTAAGGTAACCAAACGGGTAACCAAAAACCTGAATCGTGTGATCGATCGCAATTATTACCCGATCAAGGAAGCTGAGAATTCCAATATGCGGCATCGTCCTATCGGACTTGGTGTTCAGGGATTGGCCGATGCATTTATCATGCTTCGCTTACCATTCACAAGTGACGAAGCCAAGAAATTAAATCAGGAAATATTTGAAACCCTATATTTTGCGGCCGTAACAGCCTCTATGGAAGAAGCTAAAGAAGATGGTGCTTATTCTACCTTTAAAGGATCCCCAATGTCCAAAGGAGAATTTCAGCATAATCTTTGGGGAATTAAAGACGAGGAACTATCAGGCCGATGGGATTGGGGCAAACTACGCACCAATGTTAAGAAACACGGAGTACGAAATTCCCTCCTGGTGGCACCAATGCCTACGGCATCAACTTCTCAGATCCTTGGGAATAATGAGTGCTTTGAACCCTATACTTCCAATATTTATACCCGACGTGTTCTTTCTGGTGAATTTATCGTTGTGAACAAACATTTATTAGAAGACCTGGTAAATCTGGGACTTTGGAACGAAGGGTTGAAGCAGGAGTTAATGAGGGCTAACGGTTCTATTCAGCATATTGATGTGATCCCGGATGATATTAAGGAACTCTACCAGACTGTATGGGAATTGAGTATGAAAGACATTATTGATATGTCCAGACAGCGGGGTTATTTTATAGATCAAAGTCAGTCGTTAAACCTATTTATGGAGAATGCAAATTTCGCTAAATTGACCTCTATGCATTTTTATGCATGGAAGAGCGGCTTAAAAACGGGTATGTACTATCTGCGTACTAAGGCGGCTGTAGATGCGATCAAATTTACGCTGGATAATACTAAGAAAAAGGAAGTTCCGGTAAGTGTGGCAGCTGAAGCAGAGGTAACAGCAAGCGATCCAAAGAC
>JAHHLF010000198.1 GCA_018679315.1 Bacteroidia bacterium
TGTAGAAGACAAAGACCATCCCTATGTGCAGGAAAAACCCTTTGATTGGATCCGGGGCTATCAGGTCGGAGGCCGATCCCTGACCTGGGGTAGGGCCTGTCAGCGATGGAGCGATTACGAATTTAAATCACCTAATAAAAACGGCTATGGCATAGAATGGCCCATAGGGTATGATGATATTTCACCCTGGTATTCCCATGTAGAAAAATTTATTGGGGTTTGCGGAAACGAAGATGGGATCGAAGCCATGCCTGATGGCGAATTTTTGCCTCCTTTTGGCTTTAACTGCGTGGAACAACATATGCAGGACAAAATGAAGGAACACTTCCCGGATCGGCACCTGGTGCATGCCCGCTGGGCACATTTGACCGAACCGCAGGAGATACACCTGGAACAGGGCCGGGGAAAATGTCAGGCCAGAAATCTATGTATGCGGGGGTGTCCTTTTGGGGGCTATTTTAGTTCGGTGTCCACCACTTTGCCCTGGGCTAAAAAAACGGGCAATCTTACACTCAGGCCTTTCTCTGTCGTGCATTCCATTATATATGATGAAAATACGGGCAAGGCTTCAGGCGTAAAAGTGATCGATACCAACACAAAGGAGGAACTCTATTATAAGGCGCGAATTATCTTTCTCAATGCCTCTGCACTCAATTCAAACCTGATCTTGCTCAATTCACAATCTGATCGTTTCCCAAACGGATTAGGGAATGATAATGGTCTTTTGGGAAAATATATCTGTTTTCATATTTATCGGGGATCTGCCGACGGTTTGATGGAAGGATTTGAGAATAAGTATTTTTTTGGAAGAAATCCGACCGAACCTATTCTGGCTAATTTCCGGAATTTAAAAGAGCAAGAGATGGACTTCCAGGGAGGCTACACCACGTTCTGCGGTGCTTATCGCAATAGAAAGGGAAGTGTTGGTGCGGATGCAGCACAACTCGGTGCAGATTTCAAACATGCATTGAGTGAACCTGGAGATTGGTACATATATATGTATATGCAAGGGGAGACTATCCCGAAAAAAGAAAATAGGGTATACCTCAGTAAGGATCAAACAGATCAATGGGGAATTCCCTTATTGGTTACGGATGTCGACTATGATGAGAATGATGATAAAATGGTGGCCGACTTTTTGGAGCAGGCGGAAGCCATGTTAGAAAAAATTGGATGCACGGAAATTCTCTCCAGGGACAACAGGCAACCACCCGGATTGGACATTCATGAAATGGGGGGTGTGCGAATGGGTAAAGATCCGGCTGATTCCCTCTTGAACGAATGGAACCAGATGCACCTTTGTGAAAATGTATTTGTAACAGATGGGGCCTGTATGACAAGTACTGGAAATCAGAGTCCTTCTATCTTATATATGGCGCTCACAGCCCGTGCGGCATCGTATGCCGCTGAGCAATTTAAAAGGGGAGTCTTATAATTATAACTAAAAACAATGAATAAAAAAGTAGGTATTGGCCTGGTAGGCTCTCAATTTATCTCCACAATACATGCAGAGGCGCTTAAAAGTGTAGCTGATGCAGAGATCCTTGCTGTGATGTCGCCCACAGCAGGCAATGCCGAAGCATTTGCCAAGGAACATAATATCCCTGATTATTTCACAGAGCTGGATTCTATGATGGCAATGGATGCCATAGATCTGATCGTGATTGGTGCGCCTAATAATACCCATTGCGACATTACTTTGAAAGCAGCAGAGGCAGGAAAGCATATAGTAGTCGAAAAACCACTGTGCATGAACCTGGCGGAAGCCGATCTGATGATCGATGCCTGTAAAAAAGCTAAGGTGAAATTGATGTATGCCGAAGAACTCTGCTTCACACCTAAATATGTACGATTAAAAGGATTGTTGGATGAAGGTGCTTTAGGTAGGCCTGTTTTATTAAAACAATCCGAGAAGCACGACGGACCTCATGCCGATCACTTCTGGGATGTGGAACGATCGGGTGGGGGAGTAACCATGGATATGGGATGTCATGCCATTCAATTTTTCAGATGGTTAAATGGGAATAATCCCATAAAATCGGTGTATGCCCAAATGGCTACCAGTGTCCATACGGACAAAACAGAAGGTGATGACAATGCCATCATCATCCTTGAATTTGAAAATGGTGTTTTGGCTATGGCAGAGGAGAGTTGGACTAAATTAGGAGGGATGGATGACAGGGCTGAAATACACGGCAGTGAAGGTGTGGCCTATGCAGATGTATTGCAAGGAAACTCAATACAAACCTATAGCACCAAAGGCGTGGGCTATGCCGTTGAAAAAGCGGGAACAACTGTGGGTTGGAGCTATACGATGTATGAAGAAATATGGAATTACGGCTTTCCACAGGAGTTCGAGCATTTCGTGGACTGCGTTAAAAATGACAAAGAACCTTTGGTCACCGGTGAAGATGGCAGGGCAGTGCTTGAAGTGATCTATGCGGCTTATGAATCAGCAGGAACAGGTAAAAAGGTGTATTTACCCTTTAAGACGGATGTGGATAAGCCCTATAAGCTTTGGAAAAAAAGAAATGAAAAATAAGGAGGCATGGATAGGAGGCAGGCATTAAAATTAACATCGATCGCCGTGGGAGGAAGCGTGATCGGAGCAGAATTATTCCTGGTCGGCTGCAAAAACAATACGGTAGATGATGTTTTGTTCTCTGAAGAAGTACTGGCTCTTTTAGATGAAATCGGAGAAACCATTTTACCGGAAACAGAGCGATCGCCGGGGGCAAAGGCAGCCAAGATCGGCTTGTTTATGAAAGATATGGTTACCGATTGCTATTCGGATAAGGAACAGCCCATTTTCATGAAAGGGATCCATGAAGTAAATAATACGTCGATCGACACATATTCACGGGGATTTTTAGAGCTGAATTCTCAAGAAAGGCTCAACTTATTATTGCAGTTTGATAAAGAAGCACAAAACAGAAATAATGAAGAAACTCCTCATTTTTTCTCGATGATGAAACAGTTGACAATTCTCGGGTATTTTACCTCTGAACCGGGTGCCACCCAGGCGCTACGCTATAACCCAACTCCCGGTAAATTTATCGGCTGCATCCCGTATAAAAAAGGAGATAAGGCCTGGGCATAATGAAGATCATCCCTTGCTCAGACTACGATGAAATGAGCCAGCTGGCTGCTCAGTCGGTTCTCACAGAATTGAGACAAAAATCTGGTCAGTTGCTTTGTCCTGCTTCAGGTAATTCAGCAGTAGGCGTATATAATAAGCTAGCACACGCCATTCATGAGGATCCTCAAATCTTCGAGGAGCTACGCATTCTTATGTTGGATGAATGGCATGGACTGGCAGCCGACGATCCCAACTCATGCAACGCCTTCCTAAACAAGTATCTGGTTCGGCCATTAGCCATATCCAAAGAGCGATGCTTTTTCTTTGACGGCAATACATCTGAACCGGAGAAAGAATGTGAGCGCATGGTAGCATTACTTAGCCAGCAAGGGCCTATTGACGTTTGTATTTTAGGAATGGGCATTAATGGTCATCTGGGATTCAATGAACCGGCAGCTAGCTTGTCACCCCATTGCCATCTATCCAAATTAAGTGAAACCTCAAAGAAACATGCTATGATCTGCTCCATGAGGAGTCCACCTGAATTTGGAATAACCCTGGGGATGGAAGACATCCTGCAATCAAAAAAGATCATTCTTTTACTAAGCGGAAAATCAAAACAAGAGGTCATTGAAAAGTTGCTGTCAAAGGAAATAAGCCCACAGTTGCCCGCTTCTTTCTTATGGCAACATCCGAATGTGGAATGTTATCTTGATCGATTTGCGATAATAGAATAATACGAATGGTGATTACTCATGATGAGCATGTTGTTGTTAAATAAAAAAAGTGCGTCAGTTTTTTTGATATCTTGTAGAGACATTCGCAACCATTGCAAAATACCGGAATAACACCTAAAAATTTAGAACATGCCAACGTATGAATTAAAAGTTAATGGCGAAACACGCACCCTCGATGTGAGTGCAGATATGCCTTTAATGTGGGCCTTACGTGATCATCTAGATCTTGTAGGCACAAAGTATGGCTGCGGGATCGCCCAATGCGGTTCCTGTACGGTTCACGTAGATGGGGCGGCAGTCCGTAGCTGCGTGCTCACCGTAGATCAGGCCCAAGGAAAAGAGATCACAACCATTGAAGGGCTTTCAGAAGATGGATCCCATCCTGTACAAGAAGCCTGGAAGGAAGTAGATGTACCCCAATGTGGCTATTGCCAGGCTGGGCAGATCATGACGGCTTCGGCCTTTTTGAAGGACAATCCGAATCCTACAGAGGAGGAGATAAAAAGTGCAATGCATGGCAACATTTGCCGCTGCGCATCTTACAACCGTATTTTAAGAGCAGTTTCCATAGCTGCCGAGAACATGTCCTAACCCTAAAGCAGAATCATGGAAACAATTAAAAAACCTTTGACATTCAGCCGCAGGGCATTTATGCGCACCAGTTCACTGGCTGGGGGCGGACTCCTGATCGGTTTCAATTTTGTAACCGCTTGTAAACCTAAAGTAGAGGCGCCTATAGACCTGGCCAATCTGAACTATAACGATTTTAATGCATTTATCAAGATCGCAGATAACGGAGCTGTAACTATATTTTCTCCTAACCCTGAGATAGGACAAGGTGTTAAAACCTCAATGCCGATGATCATCGCCGAAGAACTCGATGTAGCCTGGGATATGGTACATGTAGAACAAGGTGTCCTCGATACAAATAATTATACGCGCCAGGTAGCTGGCGGAAGTCAATCCATCCGTTTTGGCTGGGATGCCCTCAGACAGACTGGGGCAACAGCCCGACAAATGCTGGTCAATGCTGCCGCAGCCAAATGGGGTGTGGATGCAGCAGAGTGCACAACTAGTGAAGGTGTGATCACTAATGCTTCAGGGGAAACCCTAACGTATGGCGATGTGGTAAATGAAGCAGCCACTATGGAGGTACCCGAAGATGTCACCTTAAAAAGCGTAAAAGACTATAAGATCATCGGAACAGATAGAAGCAATGTGGATATCGACGAGATCATTACAGGAAAACCCCTTTTTGGGCTGGACTACAAAGCTGAAGGCATGCTCTATGCCTCTGTAATAAGACCTCCGGCTTTTGGACAGAAGTTGGTTTCTGTTGATGATGCAGGTGCCCGAGCAATAGATGGGGTATCCGATGTTATCCAATTCGGAAATAAGGTCGCTGTTCTGGCCAATGATACATGGACAGCCATGAAAGGCAAAGAAATGCTACGGCCTGTATGGGAAACGGAAACAGCTGCCGAAAGTACAGAACAACACGACAAGATATTGATGGGCTTATTAGATGGAAACGAATTCAGAACACTACGTGCTGATGGAGACGTAAAGAAAGCCTTTGCAGAGTGTGATCAAACTTTGGAACGCACATATGAATCGCCTTTCCTGCCGCACAATTGCCTAGAACCTATGAATTTCTATGCGAATGTAACCGATGAAAAGATCCATTTGGTAGGTCCGATCCAGACACCTGAAGGAACAGCAAAGCGAATTGCTGAAATGCTAGAACGGAATTTTGATGAAGTCCATTTAGAGATGACCCGTATGGGTGGGGGATTTGGGCGTAGGCTATATGGCGATTTTGCTATAGAAGCAGCAGAAATATCAAACATGGCTAAAAAGCCTGTCCTGGTTGTATTCAGTCGTGACGACGATATGGCAGATGGAATTTACAGACCTGCTATTAAGTACAGGATCAAAGCCGGTGTAAAAGATGGCAATGTGATCGCCTATCACCTCAAAGAAGCTTCGATCAATTCTAATATGTATGGACTGATCCCTAATTTCTTCCCGGCAGGAGCAATAGAAAATTATCAGGTAGATGCTGCCAAATATGACAGTAATATCACAACCGGGGCCTGGCGGGCTCCGTATACTAATTTCCTGGCTTTCGCCGAGCAAAGCTTCTTTGATGAACTTGCCGAAATGATGGAAGTAGACCGGGTGCAATTGCGATTAGACCTCTTACAGAATGTGAAAGGCACAGATGATGAACGCATCCAATACTCTCCGGAGCGAATGGAGAAAGTTATTCAGGCAGCCGTTGAGAAGTCCGGATGGGGATCTCAACCGGAAGGCACGTACCAGGGCTTCGTGAATTACTATTGTCATAACAGTCATGTGGCCGAAGTAGCCGACGTGGTTATAGAGGATGGCAGCCCGGTGGTTAAAAAAGTCACCTGTGTGGTAGATTGTGGTATTGTGATCAATCCTTTAGGGGCTAAGAATCAGGCTGAAGGAGGCGTGATCGATGGTATTGGTCATTCGATGTATGGCGATTTTGGCTTTGAGAATGGCAAGCCAACGGCAACGAATTTTGACAAGTATCGACTTATAAGGATGAGGGAAGCCCCTCAGGTTGAAGTTCATTTTATGCAAAATGAACACTCACCAACCGGTTTGGGAGAACCTACGCTACCTCCGGCTGGAGGCGCCATCGCGAATGCGCTAAAAGCTGCCACAGGCAATAGATTGTACAATCAGCCTTTCTCAAAATACCCTGAGAAATTAAAGGCACCGGATAAAGAAATCCTTGGTTAAAATGAAGATCAAATTTTTTGGAATGGCGGGGGATATTGTAGGAAGTCCTACTATATCCCTTCCCGCTTCAGAGATAGCCGGGATCAATAATGTTGCCGCCTTAAAAGCGTACTTGTACAAGACATATCCAAGATTGGGAGAGCTCAGTTCGATGGCAATAGCTGTGAATAAATCATATGCCAATGAAGACACATCCCTGGATTCCATGGATGAGATTGCCCTAATTCCCCCTGTTAGCGGGGGATAATTATTAATAGAATGCTGATAGATAATCACGGACGTACAATTAATTACTTACGCCTGGCTGTTACAGACCGTTGTAATTTAAGGTGCGCCTATTGTATGCCTGAGCATGGCGCTTTATTTGCCAAAAGAGATGCGCTTTTGTCCTTGGAGGAACTAAAGCGGGTAAGCTCGATTATGGTAGATATGGGCATCTCGAAGATCCGCATTACCGGCGGAGAACCCTTTGTCCGAAAAGATATCATGCCGCTGTTGGCACATTTGAGCGAGTTGAAAGGGCTGGAGGAGATATCAATTACGACGAATGCGACCGGGATTGGCCCTCATATCGAAGACTTGAAGCGATATGGGATCCGGAACATTAATGTAAGTCTGGACGCCATAAGACCGGAAACTTTTAAGAAGATCACTAAGCGCGATACATTTCAATATGTGTATGACAACCTGGTCCACCTGATCACAGAAGGCTTTAATGCGCGGATAAATTTTGTTGTGCTCGAGGATCAGAACATTGAAGACATTTATGCATTGATGGAATTGCAGGAGCGCTTCCCGATAGGCGTAAGATTTCTGGAGGAAATGCCTTTTAACGGTACAGATCGAAATTTCAATACCCTCCAATGGGATTACAAGAGAATTCTTGAGCATATCCAAAAGAGATATCCTGATTTTACCAAAATAGAAGGCCCGGCTACATCAACCTCTATTAATTACCAGATCCCTGGTCACAAAGGCACGTTCGGACTTATCCCTTCCTTTAGCAGAACCTTTTGTGGGAGTTGTAACAGGATTAGAATAACCGCTACCGGCGATGTCATCACCTGTTTATACGGGAAACCAAAAGCGAACCTAAAGCAATTACTTGCTGACAATAAATCGGATAATGCCGTGCGTAATTTGATCAAAGATGTCCTCGGTAAACGGGCAAAGACCGGATTTGAGGCACAGCAACAAGATGAACTGGCATTCAAACGTTCAATGACGGCCATAGGCGGATAATGATGAAGGAGACAACTACTAAGAGTGGACAGCAGCCTCTATATGGCTTATTACTGACCGGAGGGAAAAGTACCCGGATGGGAAGCGACAAGAGCTTGCTGGAATACCATGGAATGCCTCATTATGCTTATTTATTTCAATTACTGGATGCTGTTTGCGATCGTACGTTTCTAAGTCTTAGAGAGGATCAGCTCGAACTTGCAGAGGGCAGGGACTATATTCTTGATCGAAATCAGTTCAGGGGTCCATTTAATGGAATGCTCAGTGCACATCAGGAATTTCCTGAAGTTTCCTGGCTCGTGCTGGCGTGCGACTTACCGCTAATGGATAAGTCCAGCTTACAATTGATGATCGAGAATCACAGGCAGGCCAATTTTGCTACGGCATTGGCGACACACAAGACCGGATTACCAGAACCTCTGGCGGCTATATGGACTTCGGAAGCGCTTCAGAAAGCCACTGAGTACTTGCCGCAATCTGACAGTAGTTGTCCTCGTAAATTTTTGTTACAACATTCAATAAAACTGGTTACCCCATTGCACGATGATGTCCTGATCAATGCCAATGATAAAGAGGAATTTCAACAGAGCCTGAAAAAAGTAAAAAGCACATGAATCCGAGGTATACAAAACAAGTTAAGTTAAAGGGCTTCGGAGAGGAAGGGCAGCGAAAACTCAATGAGTCGAGAATTCTGATAGTAGGCCTGGGGGGTTTAGGTATCCCTGCGGCGACCTATTTAAATTCCATGGGAGTGGGGACCCTAGGGCTTGTTGATGGGGATTTAGTGGAAGCGTCTAACCTACACCGGCAAGTGCTGTTTGATCCTGGTGATGTCGATACATCCAAAGTGGCCTGTGTTGCAAAAAAGCTTCGACTTCAAAACCCGAATACAAGAATAATAGAATACCCAGAGCATTTGACTGTTCGCAATGGGCTGAAAATTGCTGCTAATTACGATCTAATATTAGATGCCACCGATACCTTCGGGAGCCGGTATTTGATCAATGATATTAGTGTGATCCTTGGCATTCCTTTTATCTATGGGGCTTTGCATGGATTTGAGGGACAGTTGTCTGTCTTTAATTACCAAAATGGCCCTACCTATCGCTGTCTATTTCCGGAGCCTCCGCATCCAGGAAGTATTCCTTCCTGCGATGAATTTGGTATCCTGGGTGTGTTACCGGGAATTATCGGAACAATGCAAGCCTTGGAAGCCGTAAAAATAGCTAGTTCATTAGGTGAGGTAACATCCGGTAACTTACTATTATACAATGGATTAAATAGTAGAATGGAATCTGTTTCACTTCCGGATCGAAGACGGGCGTCTGAGGTAGAAACACTTCAGGAGGCTTATGGAATTTACTGCCCTGTTTCTGATTGTATCAGGGCTTCAGAACTACATGATCTGGTAAATCGCGGGACTGCTGTTTCCCTAATTGACGTGCGGTCTCAGGAAGAATTTAGTGAAAGTTCCCTGCCCGGAGCTGTAAATATCCCTATAGAACAGTTGGAAGACATATTCTCTAACACCAGCACCACAGAACCCACCTATCTAATTTGTCGATCCGGCGTTCGGAGTCAGCTTGCCCAACGTCTTCTCAAGGAGAAAACAGGTGCTGCAATACCCTTTGTCAAAGGCGGTATGAATGAATATGAGACCTTATGCTCTTAGAAAATCTGGAATTCTATTGGGTTGTACTGGTCTTTTTCGGTATTGCTGTATTCTATTCTTCTGTAGGATTTGGAGGAGGCTCCAGTTATTTAGCAATCCTGGCATTGGTTTTCGTCAGTTTCTTTGAGATAAGAAGCACGGCACTCTTGTGCAACCTGGTAGTAGTATCATCCAGTTGCTATATGTACTTAAAAAAGGGCCATTTAAACATCAAGAAGTTCCTGCCTTTTGTGCTTATGAGCATTCCCTTTGCATTTCTAGGCGCTTTATTTAAACTGGATGAGGCTGTATTTTTTGTACTCCTGGGAGTTACACTTATCATTTCCAGTATTGCCCTGGTCATTCAATCCTATACCCAAGGGCGATCATCATCCCGACCTGTAAATTTCCCAACATGGCTTAGTTTTATTATAGGTAGTGTCATTGGGTTTCTTTCAGGCCTGGTAGGTATTGGAGGGGGAATCTTCCTCTCCCCCTTGCTAAATCATATGCGTTGGGATCTCCCTATTAAAATAGCGGCACTCGCCAGTTTTTTCATTCTGGCCAACTCCATTTCCGGAATCATGGGATTAGTTGTAAGTGGAACTTTTGATGTACCTTGGGATAAAGCTGGATTCCTCTTTTTGGCCGTTTTGATGGGCGGACAACTAGGAGTCAGGTTTAGTCTGAAAAAATTCAACGCCAATAGCATTCGCCTGCTAACCGCCGTTTTGGTTTTTCTCGTAGGGATTCGCATCTTAGTGAATAACGGATTTAATATTTCAATTTTCGCATGATCTCTTTTGGTGACGCATATGTAGAAGTGCTGAAGCACGCACAGGATTATGGGATTGAGACCTGTAAGCTTTCCGATGCTCATGGCAGGGTCCTCGCAGAAGACGTGTTGGCCGACAGGGACCTGCCCCCTTACGACAGGGCCACGAGAGACGGTATTGCCATTGCTTTCGATGCCTATGAAAATGGACGTCGTTCCTTTGAGATCGAGGCCGTAGTCGCTGCTGGAGTACCCACACACAGCCTTAGTAAGCCATCTTTTTGTGTTGAGATCATGACAGGTGGGGTCGTACCTTATGAGACTGATACGGTGATCATGTATGAGCATTTAGAAATTGAAAAAGGGATCGCTGAGATCAAACACCTTCCTAAACAAGGTCAGAATATTCACAGAAAGGGAAGCGATGCGACAAAGGGAGAAGTACTAATTAAAAAGAATATCAGGATCACAGCAGCAGAAATAGGGATATTGGCGGCGGTTGGCTACGACCAAGTTCCTGTTAAGAGCAATCCAAAGATCACCGTTATCTCAACAGGCAATGAATTGGTGGAGATCAATGAGGTGCCAAAAAGACATCAGATACGCAGATCCAATGCACCTACCATCGTTTCTGCCTTGGAAATGATTCAAATCCATCCACTAAGTTATCACATTCGGGATGATAAAGATCTATTGCGCCAAAAACTGAGCTATGTGATCCAGGAAATGGATGTGGTGATCTTGAGCGGAGGCATTTCGAAGGGCAAGTTTGATTTTTTACCCCAGGTTTTGGCAGAACTGGGAACAGATGTGCTTATACATCGTGTCAGGCAACGCCCGGGAAAACCCTTCTTGTTTGGGAAGCATTCTACACACAATACATTAATATTTGGGTATCCGGGGAATCCGGTATCTACTTTTGTCAGTCACCATATTTATTTTAACGCATGGTATAAACGCTCTATGGGGTATACTAATCAGGATGTCAATGTGCAACTCAACTCAGAAGTTAATGGGTTAGCAGGGATGACACAGTTAATTCCTGTGTCCACCGAAATAAAGAAAAGCAAACTAGTGGCGACACCGGTACCTCAAAATGGATCCGGGGATTTCATTAGTTTGGTGAACGCAGACGGGATCGTGATCCTTGATGAGCATAATGGCACTTATGCCAAGGGGCAGATGGCCCCATATGTTAAAACACGCTAAATGACTCATGAATTAAAAGATATTGTCCGAGAGTACCAGGCATACAAGAGCAAGGGTAAGTCCGTCCTGGCCAGCGTTTGTGCACTTGATGGGTCTTCGTATAGACGACCCGGAGTCCGGATGCTATTATTGGACAATGGGTCCATGATAGGGGCTGTAAGTGGTGGTTGCGTTGAAAAAGAAATTCAGCGCCAGGCAGAAATGGTCTTTACAACCGGGACTCCCAGGATGATGATCTATGACGGTCGATATAGATTAGGGTGTGAAGGTGTTCTCTATATTCTTATTGAACCCTTTTCCCCGGATCAAATCTTGCTAGACACCTTTTGGCAGCATATTGAACAGCGCAAGCCACTGAAACTAGTATCCCAATATACCCGGGAACAAAAGGAAGATCAGCAGCTGGGTTCATTCTTTAGCTTCGACGGAGAAGAAGTTCCGCTGCGGAAGGAATTGGAAAGATCAGCTGCACTTGAAGGATTTGAGCAGGAGTTGGCGCCCTGTTTTCGGTTGCTAATAATTGGTGGGGAACACGATGCAGTGAGCCTCTGCCGCCAGGCCTCCAACCTGGGATGGGAAGTACATGTAGTCACTCATCCGACAGATGAGAAGTCGATCCAAAGCTTTAAAGGGGCCGCACAATTTTCTAAACTATCAGCAGAAGAATTTGAGACCATTGAAATTGATCGGGAAACGGCTGTTATGCTCATGACACATAGCTATGCCAAAGACCTGCAATTTCTGATCGCTTTGAAAGATCAGCCGATGGCTTATCTCGGCATATTGGGCCCCTCTGCCAGACGTGAAGAATTACTTCATGAATTTATGGAACATTGCCCAGATGTTGAGGAATCGTTCTTAGATGGGATCCACGGTCCAGCGGGACTAAATATTGGTGCTGAAACTGCCCAGGAAATAGGCATATCTATACTTAGCGAGATCCTGAGTGTGATCAGGGGTCAGGAAGTAGTTCCCTTAAAAGACAAGGAAGGACGTATACACACTTCATGAAGCATACTATTAAAGGGCTGATGCTGGCTGCCGGATCTTCCAGTCGTATGGGAACGCCCAAACAGTTACTCCCATGGGGCAATGCTACCTTGATCGAACATTGTATATCAGTCGCGCAACAGTCAAAGCTGGATTCCATACTGGTCGTTCTGGGTGCGGAGGCAAAAGCGATCCTTCCCTCAATAGAAGCTTTGAATGTAGATATTATCATTAATAGGGAGTGGGCCAGCGGCATGGCTTCAACGATAAGAACCGGAGTAGATCAATTGTCCTCAGTGAATCCTCCTGATGGCATCCTCATTATGCTCGCCGATCAACCTTTTATTAAGACGGAAGAGCTTGACGCAATGATCGATGCATTTGATTCTAAAGACCAAATTATTGCTTCTGCCTATAAAGAACGCCTCGGGGTACCTGCGCTTTTCGGAGCAGCACACTTTGATCTGCTTAGAAGTCTAAGCGGCGATAAAGGCGCAGGTGCTGTCCTCAATGAAAAGAAGGATACAATAAAAACCCTTCCTTTACCTTCAGATCTGACAGATATTGATACCATGGAAAGGTATATTTCTTTACGGCCGAATACCGACCCCTGATCAATATATTCCACTCCAGCATACGCATTACCACTCTAAATCGTTTAATATAGGATTAAACCTTTGGTGTTAATTGTAGTCAAACACAAAAATTGTCTTATGAAACCCAATACCATTCAAAGTACGCTATGGACATTAGCCTTGTTGCTCGTGACTGTTGTCATGTTCGGCCAGGAAGAAAATGGAATTGATGTCAGCAATGAGGACATCAGTGAAAACCTGGATCTCGAAGCTGTTGCATCCATATTTGCAGAAGCAGAGGATCTTGCCGAATTTGAAGAAATGTTGAATGACCCGGACGCGGTCATTTCAAATTTAGACCTTAATGAAGATGACCTGGTGGATTACCTGCGGGTTATGGAAAGTGCCGAAGAAGATACCCACGTAGTGGCTATCCAGGCAGTTTTAGATGAAGATGTTTACCAGGATGTGGCCACCATTGAGGTGACGCAGGAGGAAGAAGGGGAAGAAAACATTCAAATCGTCGGGGATGTATATGTATACGGCCCCGAATATATTATCGAACCGGTCTATGTATACAGGCCGCCTATATTCAGTCTATGGTGGCGTCCGTTTTATCGCCCGTATCGTTCTGTATATTACTGGGGATACTATCCTCGTTTTTACAGGCCCTGGAAGCCATGGGGCATTCCCAGGTACCGTAGCCATGTAACCGTTCATGTGCACGCTAAACATAGCTTTCACTATACAAAGGTTCGATATAGCTCAAGAGCGGTTGCCTTGCATACGCCCTTGCGAAGAAATGACTATGCCGTAAAATATCCGAAGAGGGGATATGCGGCTAGGTCCGTCGCCCATACACGAGCCAATGGAACCGAAGTCCGCGCCGGTGGTATTAGCAAAACCAATGGTACTAAGAAAAGAGCTATAGGAGTGAATCAGGCCGATGGTGACAAATATCGTGCTGCAGGTGTAAATAAAGCTGACGGCACCAAAAAAAGAGCCGTAGGTGTCAACAAAGCTGATGGCTCAAAGAAACGAGCTGCAGGAGTGAACCAGGCAGATGGCGATAAATACCGGGCTGCCGGAGTAAACAAGCCGGATGGTACTAAAAAGCGCGTGGCCGGAGTCAACAAAGCCGATGGAACCAAGAAGCGTGCAGCATCTGTTGAGCGTCCTAATGGAAGCAAGAAGACCGTTGCCGTCAAGAAAAATCCGGATGGTTCTAAACGCGCTGTTTCTGTCACAAGAAATAAAGATGGGAAGCGCCGTGTGAAAACAGCCGGTGGTAAGTCCAAATCTCGGGCAAACGGAAAACGCAAAGCTAAAAGTCCCGGAAAAAGAAAAGGACCAGGCAAAAGGAAGGGGCCTGGGAAGAGAAAAGGCAAACGAAATTAAATAGGATTAAACCCGGTCATTGGCCGGGTTTTTTTATTTTAAATTCCCAGACTACATAAATCTTTTTGGCTATTTTCACAGCTTTAATTTTTATATGATGCGACTTCTATTTTTTGTCTCCTTTTTATGCCTGTTGATGCATTCTAATGCTTCTTCACAAGAAATGAGTTTTGAAGAATACAATCCGGAATCAACATTAGTTGTTCCGGGAAAGGAAATACACAAAGCCAAATTTCCATTTATTGATATACATAGTCATCAGTTCCGAATGCCGGAAATGGACTTGAGTACCCTGATCACAGATATGGATAAGTTAAACATGGCTGTAATGGTCAATTTGAGCGGGCGTTCCGGGGAAAATCTAAAAAATGCCCTTGCCAATGTCAATGCGAATTATCCAAACAGGTTTGTCGTCTTTGCCAATGTGAATTTTGAAGGCGTAGGAGGTCCGGGCTGGAGCGATCAGGCCGTAGCTCAGCTAAGAGAAGATGTAGAGAATGGCGCACGCGGACTTAAGATTTACAAAAGCCTCGGTCTTCGAAATACAGATGTAGATGGGAATAGAATCGCAGTGGATGATCCAAGGCTGGATCCCATTTGGCAGCTATGTGGTGAATTAGGAATACCCGTGTTAATTCATTCAGCCGACCCTAAATCTTTCTGGGATCCTATGGATAGCAAGAATGAGCGTTGGTTGGAGTTAAAAACCCGACCCAGACGCAAGCGCTCAGCAACAGATCCGGCCTCCTGGGAGCAGATCATTCAGGAACAGCACAATATGTTCAGGAAGCACCCGAACACCAATTTTATCAATGCGCATATGGGTTGGTATGCCAATAATCTGGGCAAGCTTGGTCAACTTATGGATGAGATGCCCAACATGTATGTAGGCATAGGCGCTGTAATTGCCGAACTGGGCAGACAACCCCGAAATGCTTCTAAATTTTTCAATAAATACCAGGATCGCATTTTGTTCGGTAAGGATAGTTGGAAGCCCGAAGAGTTCCCGACCTATTTCAGAGTTCTTGAATCTGATGATGAATACTTTCCGTACTACAAGAAATACCACGCATTTTGGTCTATGTACGGACTAAACCTGCCGGATGAAATCCTGAGGAAGCTGTATTATAAGAATGCCATGCGATTACTTCCCGGACTCGATGCCAATTTGTTTCCTAAAGAATAATTCTGAGTAGCTCTTTTTAAGGATTTCGGATTGAAGAACGTGGTGGTGACTGCCACAGCACATTAACGATCATCCATTTGCCCTCTATTTTCATCAAGGAGATATAATCTATCCCCCAAATGGCATTCACCTTGGCAACCGCTGTTTTATCAGATACTTCAAAGACTTCTACCCCTTTAGGCGTTTTTTCATCGGCCATGCTTCCATCTGCGTTCCAGCGTTTGGCAAGGGAGACCAGGTCCTCAAAAGGCATTTCTAATTGCTCTGAGTACATCTCCTTTTCCTTATTCCAATAAAAACCGGTTTTGCGCAGGCTTTTATGGACACTTTTATAGGCAAGTGTGGTGTCGGCTTTGTAGAAGGCGTGTATGTAATCAAAACAGGCATCTTCTACTGCATTAACTTCTTCTGTCGGATCTTGTGCCATTAGGCCGCTCCATGCGAATACACATAGGAGCAAGAGGGTGGGTGATTTCATTTGAATGGATTTGTTTACTCGGTCTATAAAAGTACGTAATTAATTTTCTACTTGGGCCTAAATATTACTGACCTTTTTAGTACCTTTTCCTTCAAATCAACACTTATGAAACGTCTTTCAACATTCCTATTTCTGCTACTTACACTGGCGCTGATCCAACAACCAATTTCAGCCCAGGAAGATATTTTTGAAAAGTTGGATAAGATCGCAGTCTACGAGGAAAAGATCATGATGCCCATGCGCGATGGCGTCCGTTTGGCTACAGATATATACCGACCTAACACAGAAGAGAAAGTCCCGATAATATTTTCGAGGACACCCTATAATTTCAATTCGTGGGGTGATGGGGAAAAACGGACACGTACGGCACAACGGGCCTATGAAGCCGTCAAACGAGGCTATGCCTATGTTGTACAAAATGAGCGGGGGCGCTATTACTCAGAAGGAGAATGGGATATTCTTGGTACACCCTTAACCGATGGCTATGACGCTTTTAGCTGGATGGCAAACCAGGCTTGGTCTAATGGAAAGATCGGCACTTTAGGGTGTTCGTCTACGGCAGAATGGCAAATGGCAGTTGCTGCACTGGATCATCCCTCCCATGCGGCCATGGTCCCTCAGGGATATGGTGCCGGAGTAGGCCGTGTCGGAGATTATTTTGAGCAGGGAAACTGGTATAGAGGAGGCGCAGAACAAATGCTTTTCTTCGCCTGGCTTTATGGCGTAGAGCACGATAAGTTCAAACCCAGGATACCGGCCGGAGCCACACAGGAAGACCTGATCCGCATCTCCCGCTTTTATGACCTGGCCCCAGAAAACCCACCCGTAGATATGGCTGAAGCCTTGGCGCATTTACCCATTCAGGATATCCTCCAAAACATTCATGGAAAGCGGGAAGTATTCGACAAAATGGTAAGGCGTGATCCCAACCACCAGGAATGGTATGAAGGCGGTTTATATCATGATGATATGGAATTTGGCGTGCCTAGCTTCTGGTTTGCTTCCTGGTATGATGTATCCATTAGTCCGAACATAGCGCTCTTCAATCATGTGAGGAAGAATGCAAAGGATCCGGAGGTCAGGGATAATCAATACCTTGTCATTGCACCCACACTCCACTGCAGGTATACACGGGCCACAGAGAATACTATTGTTGGAGAACGCAGTGTAGGCGATGCCCAATTGAATTACGATGAACAGATCTATGCCTGGTTCGACAAGTGGTTAAAAGACAGTAGCAACGATTTTACTACAAAAACACCCAGGGTACAGTATTATACCATGGGATCCAATGAATGGAATAATGCCGAAACCTGGCCGCCAGAGAAGGCACAAAGCATACGCTACTATCTCAATTCCGGTGGCAATGCCAATAGCTTATATGGAGATGGTAAATTAAGCACAACCGCTCCGGGCGAATCCTCTCCGGATTCGTTTGTGTACGATCCTATGAATCCCGTACCATCCTATGGAGGTAATGTATGCTGTACAGGCAATGCCGTGCAGGGAGGAGCTTTTGACCAGCAGCAAATGGAAACCCGAAATGATATTTTAGTATATACCTCGGATCCCCTGGAAGAGGGTGTGGAAGTGAGCGGCTTTATAGAGTCAAGCCTTTTTCTATCCTCTGATGTAAAAGATACGGATCTGACGATCAAATTAGTAGATGTCTATCCGGATGGCAGAGCTTACAATTTGGATGAGACTATACAGCGTGTGCGCTACCGTGGGGGCTATGACAAAGAAGTTTTTATGGCAGAGGGGGAGGTGTATGAGGTAAAAATGACACCGATGGCGACCAGTAATTTCTTCAAGAAAGGTCATCGGATCCGGATCGAGGTTTCCAGCAGTAATTTTCCTCGATTTGCCCGTAATCTGAATACGGGAGGAAAGAACTATGATGAGAAAGAAGGCGTGGTCGCACATAACAATATTCATCACAGCAGTGCACATAAATCCTTTATCGATATCCCGATAGTTAGAAATAGAAAGGCTTCTAAATAAACAACGCATGAATAGCTTTTCCTCTTATCGCATATTTGGGCACCCGATTATCGCTTTTTTCATGCTTGCTGCAGCAGCGGTTCAGGGGCAGTATTCGGCCTATGAATGGGAAGAAAGAGATGAATGGATGGATGTGGCCAGGATATTAGAGTTGGCCGGTATAGAAAAAGGACAAACTGTGGCAGATATCGGCTGCCATGAAGGCTATATGAGCATGTATTTGGCAAAAGCCGTAGGCCCTGAAGGAGAGGTGTTAGCCGAAGATGTTAGTAAGTATCGATTAGGACGATTGGAAGATCATGCAAAGGATAGAGAACTGGATAACATTAGAACAATCCTGGGTACGGAAGCAGATCCGAAGTTACCGGCTAATCGGGTAGATATCGTTTTTGTGATCGATGC
>JAHHLF010000227.1 GCA_018679315.1 Bacteroidia bacterium
ATGCGAATGGGGCAGATCAACGAACTAGCCAAAAAAACGAATTCAGAGATCATCCCGGCAGATGCGACCAATGAGGAAGACCTGGAAAATCTGGTTACCAAGAGTATGGAGATCCTGGGCGGAAAGCTTGATTTTGTATTGCATTCCATTGGCATGTCTGTGAATGTTCGAAAGGGTAGGGCATATACGGATGAGAAATATGACTTCACGACCAAGGGTTGGGATGTATCTGCTTTATCATTCCACAAGGTGATGCAAAGCCTTTACAAGGCCGATGCCATGAATGAATGGGGAAGCATTATTGCCCTCACTTATATGGCGGCACAACGTACTTTTCCGGATTACAATGATATGGCAGACAACAAGGCTTATCTTGAATCTGTGGCCAGGAGTTTTGGTTATTTCTTTGGTAAGGAAAAAAAGGTTCGCGTCAATACAATTTCCCAATCTCCTACACCTACAACAGCTGGGCAGGGGGTTAAAGGGTTTTCTGGCTTCATATCATATGCGGAAAAAATGTCTCCTCTTGGGAATGCCACAGCAGACGATTGTGCTAATTATACGGTGAGTATGTTCTCCGACCTGACGCGGAAAGTGACTATGCAGAACCTGTTTCACGACGGCGGATTTTCTATGACGGGAGTTAGCCAAGAGATCATTGATCAATTTGGGTAAAAGATACCTATAATTCACTCCTGTCTTTTTTCTTTTTAACTCAACCTGATGCAGTGCTATTTCTCTTTTATTATCCCCGTCTACAACAGGCCGGGTGAAATTCAGGAATTACTGGAGAGTATTAGCCTGCAAAAATTTGACCGCGCATTTGAAGTAGTCATTATTGAGGATGGTTCAAAAGACACAGCTAAAGAGGTTGTAGACTCCTATCAGGGTAGGCTTAATACTCGCTATATCTTTAAAGACAATACCGGCCCGGGAGATTCCCGAAATGTAGGGATGCAAAAAGCGTCCGGAGACTATTTTCTGATCCTGGATTCTGATTGTGTGCTTCCTCCTGACTACCTGGCTACGGTAGACAAGAATCTGGAAGAGGAATATGTGCATTGCTTTGGAGGACCGGATACGGATAAAAATTCGTTTAGCCTATTGCAGCGTGCCATTAACTATTCTCTTACCTCTCCATTGACTACAGGTGGCATCAGAGGGGGAAAAAAATCACTGACACGTTTTCAACCCAGGAGTTTTAATATGGGAATTTCTCGGGAGGCGTTCTCACGCAGTGGAGGATTTGGCAGAATACATCCCGGGGAGGATCCGGATCTTGTGATCCGGTTGTGGGAATTGGGCTATGTCACACGCTTATTTTCAGATGCCTATGTATATCATAAGCGTAGAATTGATACCAAAAGTTTTATCAGACAGGTTTATAAATTTGGACTTGTGCGCGCTATTTTGAATCAATGGCATCCTGATAGTCAGCGATTTGTCTTTTGGCTTCCTAGCTTGTTCTGTGCAGGGATAATTGATATAGCTCTATATTTTCTGTTAGGCTGGCCCCTATTGGGTACAGCTATGGCCATTGTATATGTTGTGTATTTGAGCTTGATATTATTACATGCTTTGTGGACAACCAAAAATATCCTCGTGGCTGTTCTGAGCCCCTTCACCACGATCCTTCAATTTCTGGGTTACGGTTTTGGTTTTATTAAATCCACAATCTTGGTTAATTTTATGAAAAGGAATCCGCAAACTGCCTTTCCTCAATTATTTTTCTAATACATAATAATGTTTAAAAAGATACGTCAAGGCCTCAATCAAAGAAAGGTGCAAATATTCCTGCTGTTCTTGGTGCTTGCATTTTTATTGCTATTTGTGAGCAAGCTATCAGAAGATTACACCAAGCAGAGTTACTTTTGGGTTAGTTATGGCAATCAGCCCGATAGTATCAGGATCCTCCCGAGTACCCGTGACCAGATCCCGGTACGTTTGAAAGGCAATGGTTTTACCTTTTTATCATATTCCATTAGTCCCAAATCCATAAAACTGGACTTGTCTGAAATGAACTATAGAAATAGCACCTATTATGTGCCCAGCAATGAATTTCAAGGACAGATCAGAGATCAGTTGGCCGGCTCTATGCAGCTTTTAGATGTGGGTATAGACACGCTTTTTATTGAGTATATGGCAGTCATTGAGAAAGAAGTGCCCGTAGAGATCAGCGGCAGATATACGGCCGCACAAAATCATTTAATTGAAGGTTCCATTGAAGTCCTACCTGAGAGAGTGAATCTGGTTGGACCCCGTGGAGAGATAGACACGGTTGAGAGGATTCGGACAGTACCTTCAAATCATATTGATCTCACAACTGATTTCAGCTTTAAGGAAGAATTGATCCTACCCGAAAAACTCCTTCATACCACTTTGAGCCCTGGTCAGGTAACTATTGCGGGAACGGTGTACAAGTTTTCCGAAAAATTGATCGATGTACCTGTAACCATTTTAAATGTGCCGGCAGGCATGGAGATCAAGACCTTTCCTGAAAAGGTCCAGGTATTGTGCAGGGCTAAAATAGATCGACTCAAAACCTTGACTGCCGATGATTTCACGATAACTGCAGACTACAACACACTTCAAAAGGAGCAATTATTGCAGGTGAGAATACAAGAACAGCCAGGTGATATTCCCAGTACGCAGTTACTGGATACCCAATTGGATTATATATTAAGACGACTATGAAAATCATTGGCTTGACAGGTGGCATTGGCAGTGGCAAGTCTACTGTTGCCGGGTATTTCAAGCAGCTTGGTGTACCTGTTTTTGATGCCGACCTGGAAGCCAAAAAGTTAATGAAGGAGGACAAGGAATTACGGCAACAAATTATGGACCTGTTTGGTAATGAAGCGTATAAAGAAGATATACTGAATCGTGAATATATTGCAGGGAGAGTTTTTCAGGACTCCGAACTGCTGGAG
>JAHHLF010000376.1 GCA_018679315.1 Bacteroidia bacterium
CCAGGTCCTTATCACCCCGACCGGAAAGGTTAACAACTACGATATTGTCTTTTTCAAAACTTCGCTGATCAAAAACCGCAAGCGCATGCGCTGTTTCTATTGCCGGGATGATCCCTTCAAGTGATGCTAAAGACCTGCCAGCTTCCATCGCCGCTTCATCCGTAATCGAGATAAATGTCGCTCGCCCGGATTCAAAAAGATGGGCGTGCATAGGTCCGATCCCCGGATAATCCAAACCGGCAGAAATACTATAGGGTTCCGTGATCTGCCCGTCTGGTGATTGCATTAGCAGTGTCTTGCTTCCGTGAATGACACCCATTTTACCCAAGGCTGTGGTTGCTGCACTATGACCGCTGCTTATGCCTTTTCCCGCTGCCTCAACTGCGATCAGATCTACGTCTTCATCCAGATAGTGATAATAGATGCCCGCTGCATTGCTGCCACCCCCAACGCAGGCGATGACATGGTCTGGTTTATCTACACCCAGATGTTTTAGTTGTTCTTTGACCTCCTTGGAAATAACACTTTGAAAACGGGCAACGAGATCCGGGTAGGGGTGAGGCCCAACAACAGAGCCTATTATGTAATGGGTATTTACGGGGTTGTTGATCCAATCCCTGATGGCTTCATTAGTGGCATCTTTTAATGTCTTGCTTCCGGAAGAAGCCGGGCGCACTTCCGCTCCGAGCAATTTCATCCTCGCTACGTTAGGGGCTTGTCTTTTAATATCAACTTCGCCCATATAGACAATGCATTCCATTCCCATGCGGGCACAAACCGTTGCTGTTGCCACCCCATGCTGACCGGCACCGGTCTCGGCAATAATTCGTGTTTTACCCAGCTTTTTTGCCAACAGGATCTGTCCGATCGTATTGTTGACCTTATGTGCTCCGGTGTGGCACAGATCTTCTCGTTTCAAATAGATCTGTGTTGAATATCGATCTGATAATCGCTCTGCGAAATACAGGGGTGTGGGTCGGCCTACATAGGTTGAAAGCAGTTCTTCGAATTCCTGCTTAAAGGCTGGGTCTTTGGTTATCTCAAGGTAATTCTCTTTTAATTCCTGTACATTTGGATATAGCATTTCAGGGATAAAAGCCCCTCCAAATCTGCCGTAATATCCATTGTGATCTATGTGATAATTCATACTAATATCTTATTCTTTAATTAATTCCCTGAGCTCTTTGAGAAAGGGTTCCAGGGCATGCACATTCTTGATTCCCGGACGTAGTTCAAATTTCGAATTCACATCGATGAACCTACAAAACTGGGCAGCTGGTACCTGAAGGAATTCTTTTATTTTGTCTACATCATCCAGGCCAATTCCACCGCTCAAAAAATAGGGGGTTGTACCTGAATATTTCTTCAATACTTCCCAGTTAAACCCGATGCCATTGCCACCTGGCAATTCTCCCTTTGCATCGAAAAGAAAATAAGCTACATTTCCGATATAGGGATCAAGGCTGCTAAAATCAAAAGTATCCGAGACGGCAAAGGCTTTTATGAGTTGAGTTTTATATCCTGATCGATCGAGCAGGCCATTGAGTGTCTGACAAAATTCGGGAGATTCATTGCCGTGTAATTGCACATAGTCCAAAGCGTATTGGGAAGTCCGCACCAGGATCTCATCAAGGGGTTGGTCTACAAATACGCCCACTTTCGGGATGTTGATCTTTTCAAGCTCATTACCTTCAAAATACCGAACCGAGGTTTTCCAAAAGATAAACCCCAGCAGATCGGGCTGCAATGCCGCCACCTCCTGATAATTATCGCCCATACCACATACCTTGATCTTCATGCCGAAAGCTGATTTATGAACTGAGCTGTTGCCTGTCCCGGGTTCGTTTGCCTCATAAAGTGTGTACCAATAAGAAAACCGCTAAAACCGGCCTCACGCAATTTGCGTACAACTGCAGGATTTTTGATACCACTTTCAGATACGAGTGTAACCCCTTTCGGTACGTCGGCAGCAAGTTCTATAGATGTTTGCAGATTAACCTTAAAAGTTTTTAAGTCCCTGTTGTTTACACCAAGCATTTGGATTCCTGGGGCGTAGGAACTTAATAATTCTTCTCTATCATGGACCTCTAATAACACTTCCAGATCAAGTTGCTTTGCTACGCTTGCCAGTTGCCTGATTTTTTCCGGAGTCAAGGCAGCCGCTATCAACAGGATCACGTCTGCACCATGAGCTTTCGCTTCAAAGATCTGGTATTCGTCTATCATAAAGTCTTTGCGAAGTAAGGGCAAAGAAGTTGTATTCCTGGCAACTACTAGATCGCTAAGATCTCCCCCAAAGAACTGTGTATCGGTTAGCACACTGATGCCGCAGGCTCCTCCATTTTCATAGCCTTTGGCCACATCTTCAATGCGGACACCCGTGTTTATCTCAGATTCTGAAGGGGATCTTCTTTTGAATTCCGCAATGATACCTGAGGTTGATCTCTGCAGCTGCTCAGAAAGACTGATCGTTTCACGATGAAAGAATGTAGACTCCATCAGCTGACTTATCGGCACCTGAGTTTTCTTAAGGGCTACCTCCTTCTGTTTTTCCCGAATGATCTTATCTAATATGTGCATATCAGGCTGCTTTCCCGCTTCTGGATTTTAGCGCATTAAAAACTTCAAGTGCCCTTCCCGATTCCAAGGATTCCTTGGCCGCATGGAAACCCTCCTCAGGACTCAGACCCCTGACGGTGGCAATGGCCATTCCGGCGTTTGCACAGACAACATCTTTTCGGGGATCACTGGCTTTATTATTTAGTACATCCAGAAAGATCGCTGCGGCATCGGCTACAGACGCTCCCCCGTGAATATCTTCTGCCTGGATGGTTTTTGTACCAAAGTCCGAGGGCTGCAATATACTTTCTTGTTCCCGGCTAATGATCTTTACAGGACCGGTAAGCGCAATTTCGTCATAGCCATCCAGGGCGTGGAGAATACTGTAATTCGTATCCGTCTTTTGATAAAGATACCCATACATACGAGCTAATTCCAAGTTAAAAACACCAACTAACTGGTGTTTTGGAAAGGCAGGATTAACCATGGGCCCCAGCATATTAAAAAATGTTTTTACGGACAACTCTCTCCGGATCGGGGCAACATTTTTCATGGCAGGGTGGAATAGGGG
>JAHHLF010000011.1 GCA_018679315.1 Bacteroidia bacterium
ATATTAGATAGTGTTATTGAAACAACTAAAAAACAATTATTTACATACAATAAAAATAGAATAGAAATTGATTTAGATAAGTTAAGATCACTTAAAACGCCTATAGCTTATTTATTTCCACTTTTGAGCCCTTATGGGTTTACCGATTGGTTGGCAATCGAGGATTTATTAGAAGCAGAAAGTGGCCGAAAAGTGTACTCTTCAACGCATGTGCTTTTGAAGGATAGAAGTACCTGGATCCTCGAAGAAATCACACAGCAGGAACTGGATGAAAAACCAGTAGAAGAACTTGTGGATTCCTTGGAGGGAATGCTGGAAATTGTGGAAGTAGAATCTTTTGATAAGGGCGATGCAGATACACTATATATTGATAAAGAATCGTTAAACCATAGACTGAGCGTAAGGAATTGGCAAAAAGGGGACTACTTTTACCCAATGGGAATGGGCGGAAAGCGAAAGAAGCTCTCCAAATTCTATAAAGATATCAAGCTTGATGTCTTAAAGAAACCCCGGCAATGGTTGCTTTGCGATGGAGATGAGATCGTTTGGGTGATCGGTCAGCGCGCAGATGAACGATTCAAAGTAACAGATAAGACTAAAAAGATATTGCGGATCAAAGTAATTAAATGAAGCTAAGACTAACTTTATTATTGTGTTTTTTTACTGCATTTCTGCAGGCACAGACGGAAGATGAACCGGTTTTGTGGTCACAATCTGTCAATGTGGTATCGGAAACAGAGTATGAACTAGTCTTAATTGGTAAGATCCTGGAAGGCTGGCATGTATACTCCCAGTATACAGATGAAGGGGGTTCTTTACCTGCTGTATTTACTTTTATGAAAGCAGGGGAGGCATATGAACTCGTTGGGATAACAGAAGAAAGTAAAACCCAAACAGCTTACAGCGATATTTTTGACGTAGATGAGACCTTTTTTAAGAAAGAAGCTGTATTCCGACAAAAAATTAAACTGATCGACCCAGCAGTCACCTCTGTCGACGTGGAATTGTTTTACCAGGTGTGCAAAGAAGTGTGTATCCCGGTCGAGGATAGTTTTACTTTTTCTCTGAAAGGGCAGGCTGCAGTTCCACCTGTTAGTTCAAGCGTGGATGCCCGCAGTTTAGCACTTAGCGAAGCCTTACGCCTGGATCTGAAGAATAAGGATCTGCTTGACCAAACTCTTGCTGGTGATGTAAAGAAGACGAATTCTATTTGGACCATTTTCGGACTCGGGTTTTTAGGCGGACTCATAGCCTTGCTGACACCTTGTGTCTTTCCAATGATCCCTTTGACAGTCTCTTTTTTCACCAAACAATCACAGAAAACCAAGGGCACATTTAATGCCTTGCTCTATGCCTTTTTTATCATCTTGATCTACGGCCTATTGAGCTTGCCATTTCACCTCTTTGATTCTGTAGACTCGCAAATACTTAATACCATAGCAACCAATATATGGGTGAACCTGGCATTCTTTCTCATTTTTGTCTTTTTCGCCTTTTCCTTTTTTGGCTATTATGAACTCACTTTACCCAGTTCCTGGTCTAACAGGATGGATAAGGCCTCTTCACGGGCTGGTGGTGCTTTAGGGATATTTTTCATGGCAGTTACCCTTGCCATTGTATCCTTTTCCTGTACCGGTCCTATATTGGGCGGACTGTTAGGCTCTACGACTTTGGCTGAAGGCGATGTGGCCAATAACCTCAGTATGGGAATGCTTGGCTTTGGAGCAGCTTTGGCGCTGCCCTTTGGACTATTTGCGTTGTTTCCAAGCTGGCTAAACACTTTACCGAGGTCAGGAGGCTGGATGAACACAGTGAAAGTAGTACTTGGCTTCCTGGAATTAGCCCTGGCGTTTAAATTCTTATCCAATGCCGATCTGGTAGGTAATTGGGGATTTTTAAAACGTGAGATCTTCCTGGGGATATGGATCTTGTTATTTATCCTGACTGCCCTCTATCTCTTTGGCTTTATTCGCTTCCCGCATGAACCTAAAGGGGAAAGAATAAGTATAACCCGAAAGATCGTAGGGGTATTGTCAGTCTTATTTGTGGCCTATCTGTCTTTGGGTCTGACAAATCAAACCAGCTTAAAAGCATTAAGCGGCTTTCCGCCACCAGATTTTTATACGCTCTCATCTCAGTCAACTGATTGTCCCTTAGGAATAGAATGTTACAAAAACTTTGAGGAGGGACTTGCCGTGGCCCGGGCGAACAATAAACCGATCCTCCTGGATTTTACAGGTTGGGCCTGTGTGAACTGCCGTAAGATGGAAGAGAATGTATGGAGTGAATCGGATATCTTTCCCATGTTAAATGAAGATATCGTATTGATCTCCTTATATATTGATGACAGAAAACCTCTTCCGGATCATCAACAGTTTAAATTCCAGTATAGTTCGGGTAAAATAAAGAATATCAATACCATAGGGGAGAAGTGGGGTACGTTCCAAACCCTGAATTTCGGATCTATCTCGCAGCCGTATTATGTTTTATTAAGTCCGGATCTGGAAGTACTGCAACCGGCTATTCAAAATACAGATGCAGATACCTACCGCGAATGGCTTAGTTCTGGTATTCAAAACTTTGAAGAATCCGAGACATTGCAAGCGCATTCAGGTTCTTAATAGCAGATTTAAGATTCTTTTTTTTATCCTGATTTAAGTTCTATTTTTAGGCAAAAATCAGACTTGAAACGACGCAACAAAATCCTACTCATTATCCTGGGCATTGTATTGATCCTTGTTATCGGGATACTACTCTTCAGACAAAGCCTGAAACCTACCTATAAGGGAGAAATTGAATTACCCACGCTTGAAAGTAAAGTGGAAGTCTATTATGACACCTATGGGATACCTCATATATATGCAAGTTCACAAAGAGAGGCGTTTACGGCCTTGGGATATGTGCATGCGCAAGATCGACTCTGGCAAATGGAACTGCTCAGACGGGTGGCGCGCGGCGGATTATCGGAGGTTTTTGGACCTGATCTCATTCCTACGGATAAATTTTTTCTTTCCCTGGGTATCGATGATGCAACAGGGCGCACCTTAGGCAGCATCGACAGGCGGGATTCTACTTTTGTGCTTGCTCAGGCCTACTTGGATGGGATAAATGAGTTCCTGGACAAGGGTCCAACCCCCGTAGAATTTATGCTCACCGGAATTGAAAAAGAACCCTTCACCATGAGGGACATCTACAACAGTGTGGGCTATATGGCTTTTACTTTTGCCCAAGCTCACAAGACTGATCCCTTACTAACCGAAATTAAAAACACTCTGGGACCTGCTTATCTGGAGGATCTTCAAATTGATGTCGACCCTGAAACAGAAATTATTCCTAATTATAAAGGCTCTTCTACCTTGTCTATCGAAGAAAATTTACTGGGTCATGTTGATCATGCCCTGGAAAAGCTGCCAATACCTCAATTTGAGGGTAGTAATAGTTGGGTGATCGCACCACAGAAGACCAAATCTGGCAAAGTGCTTTTTGCTAATGATCCTCATATAGGCTTTGCACAACCCTCTGTTTGGTATGAAGCCCATTTGACAGCACCCGGTTATGAAAAATATGGGTATTACCTGGGTGGGATTCCCTTCCCAATGCTGGCCCATGACAGGAGAATAGCCTATGGGATGACCATGTTTGAAAATGACGATGTAGATTTCTACAGGGAAACACAGAACCCCAGGGATACGAATGAATACAAGACAGCTGCAGGATGGCAGGAATATGAGTGGGTGACCAAGCAAATCAAAGTGAAAAGTGAAGATCCGGTAGAATTCCGATTTAAAATAACGCAACATGGCCCGGTTATCAACAATGTTATTGACCAGGTGAGGGGAGATGACCCCATTAGCATGTCATGGATATATACCCAGGAAGAGAATGGTCTGTTGCAATCCCTTCACGGGATCAGTGAGGCGACTAACCTGGATTCGTTTCGGGAACATTTGCCCGGTATCCATGCCCCGGGCTTGAATGTCATGTATGGGGATGTTGAAGGAAATGTTGCCTGGTGGGCAGTGGGAAAACTATATACCATGCCGGGAGGAACCCAGACCAAGCTTATTCTGGACGGGGCTTCCGGTGAACAGGAAAAAGTAGATTTTCTAGATTTTGATGAAAATCCCCAGGCGGTCAATCCACCCTGGAATTACGTTTATTCAGCCAATAATCAGCCGGCGGAGATAGCCGGGATGCAATACCCTGGATATTATCTTCCTGAAAATAGAGCCAAGCGCATAGTAGATCTGCTGGAACCAAAGGATGATTGGGACAGGGATGCAGTAGGAGAAATGATAACGGATGTAACCTCACCTATCAACCCTGCGATTGTCACGAATCTTTCCAAATGGGTTATGGTGCCAGACCTCAATAATGAAGAGATCCAATTACTGGATCATTTGAGTACCTGGGATGGGACATACGACCTTGACAGTTATGAAGCCTCTATTTACCACCGATGGATATATTACTATCTCCGGAATACTTTTGAAGATGAGATGGGAACTGAACTATTTGGCCATTTCCTGAATACACATTTACATAAGCGAGTAATTGCTCCGCTCTCAGAAAAAACCAGTTCAGTCTGGTTCGATAATAACCAGACTCCGGATGTCATTGAAACTCAGAAAGAGATCGTTCACCAGGCTTTTAAAGAAGCAATGGAATCCCTCAGTCAGGATCTGGGAGGAAAAATGGAAAACTGGACCTGGGATAAGCTGCATACGCTGGAGCATAAACACCCCATTGGAGAGATTGCTTCTTTTCGATCTTTTTTCAATGTAGGTCCATTTCCTATACACGGCACCCGGGAAGTAATAAATAACATGGCCTTCACCTATTCTTCGGATGGGTATTATCCGGTCACTTCCGGGCCTTCCACGCGCCGGGTTATTGATTTTTCCGATATCGAGAATAGTATGAGTATACTCCCCACCGGACAATCAGGGAATCCCTTTAGTCCGCATTATCGGGATCAGGCAAAAATGTATAATGCCGGTGAATTTCGGAAGATGCTATTGAATGAAACTGAGGTCAAAGAGAACAAAAAATCCCTGCTCACTTTTACCCCGGAAGAGTAGTGAATAATTACACTCATTGAAATTTCCGTAGGTTAGCGCTTTCCAAAGTTTTGTTCTATCTTTCTCTTTGAAACAACCAATTTCAGTGCGTTACATCTACATACCTATTTTCCATATACATTCAAGTTTTTTCTGCCTGGGACGTTTTCGTGCTTTACTATTGATGCTCTTCGCTATTGGCCTGTTCCATAATTCGGTCTTAGGTCAGAGCGATGCGTCTTCAACTACACAACAACAGATGGAAGATGCTCTAAAGCAATTGGAAATCGAGTCGGGGTATCAATTCATGTACCTTAGCGATTGGTTAGAAGATGAAGAGGTAGGCGAACATAGTGAATCAGGTTCTTTGGCGACCAAATTAGACGCCTTACTGAGTAGCTCAACACTTACCTATTATATTCTGGAAAGTGAAAAACGGGTTTTTATCCTGCGTAATTCTATAATCTATGATGAGCTCCCGGAGCACTTTTTTGGCATACCGGGGGATTCACTAATACAACAAGCCCCGGCACCCAGCCTTAGCAGGAGTGCGCCTATCTTTTATTCAGACGAAATGCGGATCTCCACCAGAGAATACCCAATAGAGCGAATTGGGAAAGCCGATGCAAATGATAATCGGTCAGAATTCAGATTGACAGGTCGTGTATTTAATACAAGGAATGGGCAGGCCATTCCGGATCTGGCTTTACGAACGCCGCAGGGCAACCTTTTAGATGTAACCGATGAACAAGGGCGGTATTCCTTTACACTTGCTCCAGGATATCACAAGATATTTGCTTCTGCCATGGGGATCAGAAAAATGGAGCGGGAGGTTTTTATGTACAATGACGGCAGTCTGGATCTTGCGATGGAGGAAGATATTCAGCAACTGGAAGAGGTAGTTGTTCAAGCCGAAGCTGAACGGAATGTGGAAGCTGCGGTAACAGGAGGCCAACAGATAGTTACTGAAGAATCTAAGAACATTCCCATTGTACTTGGGGAAAGGGATATCCTCCAAGTGGCAAAGGCGCTCCCGGGTATTTCATCTGCCGGGGAAGGGGCAACCGGACTCAACATAAGAGGAGGGAAGACTGATCAGAACCTGGTCCTACTTGATGATGCGGTGATCTATAATCCGACTCACTTCTTTGGGATCTTCCAGGCCTTGAACCCCTTTACGACCCAGGGAGTTGAAATTTACAAAGGGAGTATCCCCGTAGAATTCGGTGGCAGATTGTCCTCGGTGCTTGACATACGATCTAAGAACGGTTCTGTAGACGGGATCAAGGGAGAAGGATCTATCGGTCCGGTAACAGCTAACCTGGCGTTAGAACTACCGGTCAAACAAGATACAGCGTCTTTGATAGTTGGTGCCCGTGGTGCCTATGCCGATTGGATATTAAGGGCGCTTGACGAGGAATCACTAAATAATAGTGAAGCCTCATTCTTTGATGGAATTGCCAAATACCATCACCGGATCAATGAGTCCAGTGAAATTCGCAGTACGGCGTATTTCAGTCGGGATGAGTTTAGTATCACTTCAGATTCCCTCTATAATTATAGCAATGCACTCTTTTCCTTTCGCTGGGATCATCCCATAAGTGAAAAAACGAATGCAGCCTTATTCATGGGGTATAGCGACTATCGATTTGGTATTGATTTCGATAATGAATCCAATGGAGATTTTGCATTGGATTATGGGATTGATGAAACCCAGTTGAAATACAAGCTGCAAACCAAAGTGGATCCCCGGCACACATTAACCTATGGAATGAACGCCAAATATTATGGGGTAAACCCCGGAAGCATTGAACCGCTTAATTCTCAATCCAATATAGCCCCATTCGAGATAGAAAAAGAACAAGCCCTGGAAGCGGCTCTTTATATAGGCGACCTTTTTGAAATATCGGATAAGTGGTTACTGGATGTGGGCGCGCGTTATACTTTTTTCGGTGCCATGGGAAGTAATACCCAACGCATGTATGCAGACGCTTCTCCCAAAAACGAATCTACGGTCATTGGTGAAACCACTTACGGCTCAGGTGAATTCCTTGAAACCTATGGAGGTCCTGAGCTGCGTCTTTCTGCGCGCTATTTAATAGATGATGATCTCTCGGTTAAGGCAAGTGTAAATTCGGCCTATCAATTTATTCATACCCTGACGAATAATACCACGGCATCACCGATCGATACCTGGAAGCTTTCAGATCTGAACATTAAACCACAAAAAGGATATCAGGCCTCCCTTGGCTTTTATAAAAACCTGAATGACAATGCGATAGAGATCAGTCTTGAAGGCTACTATAAGCGTATGGATGATGTACTCGATTTTAAAACAGGTGCAGATCTACTATTAAACGAATTTGTAGAGACAGAAGTCCTCCAGGGTGAAGGAAAGGCCTATGGCGTGGAATTCTTATTTAAAAAGAATATTGGGGATCTCAACGGCTGGCTGGCATATACGTATTCTCGTTCCTTCTATAAGTTCGACAGTGAGTTTGCGGAAGAGCGTGTCAACAATGGGGAATTTTTTCCATCTAATTTTGACAAGCCTCATGATGTAAGCCTGATACTAAACTACAAGTTCACAAGGCGATATTCTATTTCGGCAAATTTTGTCTATCAGACAGGCCGTCCTGTGACCTATCCTGTGGGTACCTTCCGCTTTAACAATGCAGATTTTGTGGTTTTTAGTGATCGGAACGAATTCAGGATACCGGATTATTATCGCTTAGACCTGGGTGTTAACATCGAAGGGAATCATCGTAAAAATAAACTGGCACATAGCTTTTGGACCATATCTGTATACAATGTGTTAGGTAGGAATAACCCGTACTCTGTCTTTTTTGTGACCGATAACGGCGAGATAAAGGCATTGCAAAGTTCTATTTTCTCTATTCCGGTGCCTTCAATAACCTATAATTTTAAATTCTAATGAGTAGGGGATATTTGACATATATGGTTTTAACGATGGGCATTGTCTTGTTTTCTTCCTGCCTAGAGGAGATCGATCTGGAAACTTTTTCGGAGGAGAATTTTGTGCCTAACCTGGTTGTTGAGGCCACCCTCACGGATGAATTAAAAATTCAGACGATCTATTTGAGTCGGAGTGATATACGAACCGACCTGGAAACAGACACTATTTATAACCCTTACCTTCCGCTAGGCTTAGGACCACGAGATTCAGTAAATGTAGAACGATTTGCCAATGTGAGCGTAAAGATAAATGGCACTACCGACATGAATTTCCGGGAAACAGCAGCAGGAATCTACACCTCTGATTCTCCTTTTGCTGTAGAAACAGGCTCAGCCTATGAAGTGATCATTCAAACAAATGACGGGTCTTCATACAGATCCGTGCCTTTGGCGTTGGAGGGAAAAGCAGAGATCACCGATGTATATGCAGAACGTACGACCAATGAGTTTGGAATTGAAGGAGTAATGATCTATGTCGATGGCAGTGCCAGTAACGGACAACCTGAGAACTACAGGTATACCTTTGAAGAAACATACAAGATCATAGCACCGGTCTGGGATGATGAAGAATTTCAGCTTACGAATTACGACCCCTGTGCACTTCCGGTGCCAACCTATGACCTGGAGATCATCCCACGGACGATACAAAACCAGGTTTGCTATAATACGGTGCCTTCCAATACCATTGTCTTGAATAATACCGCAGAGCGATCTGAGAGTGCCATCACGCGTTTTCCGGTACATTTTATCAGTCGCGATGATTTTATTATCTCACACAGGTACAGTATTGAAGTGAGTCAGTTTGTAGAAGATGCAGATGCCTATTCGTATTACAGCGCCTTGAGTTCATTTTCTCAAAGTGGAAATATATTTTCACAGGTGCAACCGGGATCGCTTCGGGCGAATGTCTCTCGTGAAGGGGATCCGGATGAGCTTGTATTAGGTTTTGTGGAAGTTGCGTCTGTATCTAAACAAAGGATCTTTTTTAATTATGAGGATCTTTTCCCGGGAGAGGAGCTGCCCCCTTATCCTTTTAATTGCAATCTCCAATCCTCGCTGGAATCTCATGTATCTTATTGTTTTCAAGGGATGTCCTCCAGTACCTGTCCCCAATCTATCATTGAGCGGGTTAATCTGGGACTAATAAGTTATGTGGGGCTGAATGATCAGGGAATTGGCTCTTGTCCGGGTCCTTATGTTTATGTGTTCAGTATCTGTGGGGATTGCACCTTATTAGGAAGTAAAGAAGTACCTGAATTTTGGATCGATTGATATGAGAGGAAAATTTATCATAGCGTTTAGTGTTTTATGCGGACTCGCGATTGGCGCCAGGGCTCAGTATGTAGTGAAAAATGCTACCGAGTTGAATCAATTGAAAGAGCTGCCACAGGAAATAGTGCACGTGACACATACCGGTCCTGTTGTATTCACTGGGGAATATCTCTACTATGCCATTCAGTGCTTTAATGTGCAGACTAGAAGGGCAAGTAAGATAAGTACTGTGGCCTATGTTGCTTTAGTAGATCAAGGAGGGGAATTGGTCTTTGAGCACAAATTACGATTGGTACGCGGAATGTCGAGCGGAGATTATTTTGTGCCCACGACATTGACTACCGGGACGTATAAACTTGTTGGATATACCCAATGGATGAAAAATAGCGGGTTGGAACAAATATTTCAGGACGATATTGCAATTATCAATCCCTATCGGGTTGACGATCTGGACGGTGAAGCACCAGAGGACACTATTAATCAATCTATTTCTGTTGCTGCAGATTCCAGTACGGTGGGCTTGCAATTTGAAAAAATGAAGTTCGGTACAAGAGAAAAAGTGAGTCTTCAACTGAGGAATTACAAAGCTGCACTCGGTGCAGGCAGCTATTCTGTCTGGGTGAAAAAGAAAGAAGAGATACCTTTTAATCAGCGTAAAAGATCCCTTGCAATAGTCTCGAAATATACGGAAGCTGATAGGAGGATCCCACAAGGTATAGGAGACAAGCTTTTTCTTCCGGAACAGCGAGGGGAATTATTGCATGGAAGGGTTACAGATGATACAGGTAATCCGCTGACGGATCAAAAAGTGATCCTTTCCTTCCCGGGTCCGGAATTCCTGTTAAAATTTGCCACCACGGATAGGGAAGGGAATTTTTACAGCTATATACGCGAAGACTATACCCAGGATGAAGTGATCTTACAGGCTGAAAATGAAGGGAATGTGACCATTCAGCTTAAAACTCCGGAAGCGATATCTTTTGAAGGGATGAAGTTCTCCCAGATCAGCCTTGAAGAGGGGTTAAAGAATGTGATCAGGGAACGCAGTGTACACAATCAGATCGAGAACCAATTCTTTGAGATTAAGCCTGATTCCATCCTTCTCTCAGATCCTCACGACCCATTTGACGGCGGCTTACCTGAAGAAGTAATTCTGGATGAGTTTACCCGCTTCCCAACATTTGAAGAGACCCTGGTAGAGTTACTGAACAATGCCGGGTATAGAAGGGGGGACACAGGGGGGTTCTATATCAGGATCGCCCAGGATTTTGAAACTTTTGATGAACCTTTCAATAATTTTCCGGCCCTGGTCCTGATAGATGGTGTTTATATACCGGATCACGGCACAATTAAAAATTTTGACGCCCGCCGGATCGAATCTATTAAATTGATCCGCGATCAGTTTCAGATGGCAAACCAATCCTATCAGGGGATGATGCTCGTATCTACTTTCGATGGGGACTATGCGGAACAGCTTTCCGCTAAGAACACATTTACAGAAGCCCTGTATAGATCCCGCCCGGTAAAGAATTATTTTTCGCAAGATTATTCAGATGACCGGTACAGCCGTGTTCCTGACTATAGAAACATTCTGTATTGGAAGCCACAAATTGAGGTTGAAGAGCCCAGTCTGGATCTGCATTTCTACACCTCTGATCTTACCGGTATTTTCGAGGTCTATCTCGATGGCTTTACTTCCTTTGGTAAACCCATATCCCTACGTTATGAAATTGAGGTTTCTTCTCAAGATCCATAGTTCACTTTTGTAATTACAAAGAAGCCTGCTGCAAGTCTTTTGCTTGATAGCCCTGTATACTTGTTGCATTGATCTAATACTTAGGACAGATGCTAACAAAGGTGTACGGCAGTGCAGTGTTTGGTGTGGAAGCAACAACTATAACAGTTGAGGTTAATATAGACATCGGAATAGGTTATCACCTGGTGGGTCTGCCCGATAATGCCATCAAGG
>JAHHLF010000369.1 GCA_018679315.1 Bacteroidia bacterium
ATGACCTTTTACGCGAAATGCTGGAATCAGGGATTATCAAATATGGAGATGATTTCCTTCACTCTATGGAAGCCGGAGGATGGGACCTTAGCAAAGTTGATAAAAAGGTAATGAAAGAATCGAAGGCTACCTTCGTTTTTGGACAGATGAACGAACCTCCTGGAGCACGTGCCCGTGTAGCGCTATCCGGATTGACCATAGCTGAATATTTCCGTGATGGTGCCGGTGACGGCCAGGGGAAAGATGTACTATTTTTTATTGACAATATCTTCCGTTTCACCCAGGCAGGATCTGAGGTATCGGCCCTTTTAGGACGTATGCCATCGGCGGTGGGATATCAGCCAACCCTGGCAACGGAAATGGGAACTATGCAGGAACGGATCACCTCGACCAAAAGAGGATCCATTACATCTGTACAGGCCGTCTATGTACCTGCGGATGACTTAACAGATCCCGCTCCAGCGACAACTTTCGCCCACCTGGATGCTACAACTGTATTATCCAGAAAAATTGCAGAGCTTGGTATCTATCCAGCGGTAGATCCCTTGGATTCTACTTCAAGGATCTTAACACCCGAAGTATTGGGCGATGAGCACTATGACTGCGCACAGCGAGTGAAAGAGCTATTGCAGCGATATAAAGAACTACAGGATATTATTGCAATTCTTGGTATGGAAGAATTATCTGAAGAAGATAAACTTGCTGTAGGTAGAGCAAGACGTGTACAGCGTTTTTTGTCACAGCCCTTCCATGTAGCCGAGCAATTTACCGGCATACCCGGAGTATTGGTTGATATTAAAGAGACTATTAAAGGCTTTAATATGATCATGGATGGAGAATTGGATCACCTGCCCGAATCGGCTTTTAACCTTAAGGGGACTATTGAAGAAGCCATTGAAGCCGGGGAGAAAATGTTAGCTGAGGCATAATCAATACTAACAGGTAAAAAGAAAACTATGTTCTTAGAAATCGTCTCACCCGAAGCCACTTTATTCTCAGGAGAAGTAGATTCTGTGACAGTGCCCGGGATCAATGGGGAATTTCAAATGCTTACAGACCACGCACCTATCGTTTCTTTACTCCAGGAAGGAGAAGTTAAATTTTCCGGGAATATACAGCTGGAGGAAGAATACGAATCCAAGTTTTCAAAAGATACAAGCGGGAAAACTGTCCTGGCCATATCGAGCGGTACGATTGAGATGAATGCCAATAAGATCATTGTACTGGCAGACTAGATCATTTGTTTTTTAACTGGATCAAGTGCCATTGCCGGCCCCCTGATCGGTACACTTCCATTTCCTCAAACCCTATAGCATAATGAGCCTGTAAGGAACGTTGATTATCTGTATCCACTTCAGTGATTATACTTTCATAGGCCGGGAATAAAGCCGCCGCCATTGCTTTATAAAGTTCCCTGAATATCCCTTTTTCCCTATATTGTTTTCCTATGCAGATCTGACCCATGATCATAAATTTGTAATGAGGCCCTACCTGTTCATTGACTCTTTTGAACATAGGTTTTAACATGGGGATCTCATCTGCAAATGCGGGATGCATACACAAAGCATAACCAACAACTTTTTCGCCTTCCTTGGCCAAAATATGTGCAGCTGCTGTATTCATCCGCTCCAGGAGATCAAGCGTATGTACAACGGACACGAATCCCTCCTTTCTGGATTCATTTGTGCTTATGACAGATCGCAAATTTATAGTTTGGAGTTCCAGGATCTGTTTCAACTCTTGCGCGGATGTAGCACGGCTATAGTGAATATTCATGACATATAAGATCGCAATGCAATGACTAAAGGTAAAATTAAATAAAGGAGAATAGTATTTTTGTTTCGACTAGATTTATGACGCTAACAAGATGGAATCAGAATTTACAACCATAGCCAGTTTTGAGTATTTGGCGGATGCACAAATTGTAAAAGCCAAGCTGGAATCTGAAGGGATCCCAACCTTTCTGAAGGATGAGAATATCCTAACTGTTGGTTTCATTCGTGATGCCATAGGTGGTGTGAAACTGCAGGTTAAAACCAAGGACAAGGAGGCAGCAATCATCATTTACGATGCGATCAGACCTTATGCGCTAGATGATGAAGGAAAACCGGTAATTTGTCCAAATTGCAAAGCAGCCAGATCGGAAAGGTATTTACGTCGAAAAGGACTGTGGCATACCTTGTTTCCTTTTCTGGAGAAAAAGCGATATAAATGTCTCAACTGCGAAATGATCACTACGGCAACCTGATTCGATGGTGTAGCACTGCTCCTTCTATCGTATCGAGTACCTGGTACTTCTGAGACAAATACTGTTGGATATATTCATTTTCCTGAACATACTTTTTATCAAATACCGATCTATTTTTTCGGGTTACCACAATTTGTGGCATTTTTTCATCCATTATAAAGGTTAACTCTTCAATTCCTGTTTTACGCTCCTGATTGTAGAATGGAAAAGTTTCAGACCGACAGATATTACTAGGATGTGTTGCTGCTTTGCTGGGGGGCTTGGCATCAAGCAGCCAATATCCTATATGGTACTCCAGAAATAATGAGCTGGCGGCTGCGAGATCATTGTTCTTTATATACTCCACAACTGTAAAGCCTTCTCCATTGAACCAACTGCCGTTTGTCTTTTTATTGACCAGAATATGGGCATATTCCTTATAGGCCTCAATAGGAAGTATTAGCATAATGATCGCTATGATCAACGAAGCGCTTCGCGTAATTTCAAGCTTGAACGTAAAGATAAAAGCAGCTCCAACAATCAGGAATAATGGATATACCTGAAGAAGATAATGACCATTAATTCTTCCGCTTCGCACAAAGGAAAAAATAATCCCAAACAGTAAAATTATAACTAGTTGAAGGCGTGGATTAGATAGATCCAAGCGATTTTGCTTCCAGGCGTAGAAGAGAAATAGAATTGTAAAAAGGGGCAGGGGTAGTACTTTTAGAAAAGAACCCTGAGAGGCATCGGCATAAGCTAAGGGAGCCTTAAATACGGCATCTACCCAAAGTGCGGATTCTCCTATAGCCACATAGGGTAAAGCACATATACCAATACCTAATAGTATACCTAAACTTAATGTGATCAGTATATAGATTGAGATCTCCCATGGTTTGCTTCTTATCCATTGCCATATATAATACGCGACTAAAATAGCTAAGGCATAGCCCAGGTTCATTTTAGCCATCAGGGCAAAACCAAACAGCAGGCCGCTCAAAAATAACTTCCACCATTGCTGAGATTGAAGTAGCAGATAGAGAGCGAATACAAATATGAGGGTGCTGATATGCTCAGACATTAATCCCTGAAGACTGCCAAACAAACTGCTGAGATAGATGCAAAATAGCCCGGCAAGCAGGGCAAGGGAAGAATTGCTCAAGGGTCGTGCGATCTTAAATGTCAAGAATGCGGTTAACCCAACTAATACGGTCGCTGCTAACCGAATGGCAATAAAGCTTTTCCCGAACACATAAATAAGCAATCCAAAAAAGTAATAAATAAGTGGAGGTTTAAGGTCCCATAACTCCATATAGGGTAAATGACCATCCACCAGGGATTGTCCCAGCAATATAAAGGTGCTTTCGTCTCTATCGATATAATCTCTGAAAAAGAAGGGAAATCGGATTGCGAAGGCAAGCAGGAAAAAGAAGGTTGCAATCGTACTTTGCCTGGCTTGTCCGAGCTTTAAGAGCCATGTGTTTACTATAGATGCAATTCTCACCTGATTAATGGATAATTCTCATATTTGCAAGATAAACAATGACATCTCAAGTAATTCTGATCGATTGAGAAATCTCACAATTGCTTAGAGTTTTATTTCTAAAGAATGATAGTACGAATTTTAATAAAATGCCGTTCTTAGGGTAATCTACAAGAACAGTAAAAGACCATACAGGTGTACTTAGAGGAGATCCAAAGAATAAAAACCATTGATGCTGAAGGGTTCAAAGAAAAGCACCTCATGCCCCAACGTCCGGTTATTCTTGAAGAACAGATCTCAGACTGGCCTGCTTTCACCAAATGGAATTTAAACTACATGAGGGAAATAGCCGGAGAGAAGATCGTTCCCTTATACGATAATAGGCCGGTAAATTTCAAAGATGAGTTCAATGAACCCCATGCTAATATGAAGATGAGCGAGTACATTGATCTTCTGCGTAAGGAACCCACCAAATTAAGGATTTTCCTTTGGAATATTTTAAAAGAGGTGCCTCAGCTACAGCGTGATTTTTTCTATCCGGATCTTGGCGTACGCTTTTTAAAAGGCTTACCGATGTTATTCTTCGGGGGGACAGATTCATATACTTTCATGCACTATGATATTGACCTGGCAAACATATTCCACTTTCACTTTGAGGGAGAAAAAGAGTGTATTTTGTTTCCACAATCGGAAAGTAAGTATATGTACAAGATCCCACATTCTTTGATCACACACGAATCAATCAATTTTGCCAAGCCAGATTATGAAAAATGGCCTGGCCTCAAACAGGCAAGGGGTTTCAGAGGATCTCTTAAACACGGGGAAATGATCTATATCCCAGAAGGATATTGGCATTATATGCAATACCGCACCCCCGGTTTTTCGATGAGTCTAAGGTCGTTGGCAAGGAAGCCACAACACTTTATGAAAGCGATCTATAATATTGTGATAATGCGACATTTTGATAATCTGATGCGAAGAGTAAAAGGGCAATCCTGGATAGATGAAAAAAATCAAATAGCAATAGCACGCACCCAGTCCGTCCTGGAAACCAAAAGTGCTACTAATTACTAGGTGAAAGGAATGAGTTCCCTGACTTTGTCATACACCAACTCAAACTCCCAACCCCTATACGATAACAAATCTGCTAATTTTTTTCGCTTTAGCTGGACATCCTTGGTTTTGATCCCTTCAAGTTTCCTTTTTGCCAACCCTTCGAATACTTTTTTGTATTCAACCGGATCTAACTGGTCTATTGCTGTTCGAATAGAATCTTCAGCTATCTTTTTTGATCTGAGTTGCCCCTGGATCCGTACTTTCCCCCATTCTTTTATCCGGAACTTTCCACGGGCATACTGGATAGCAAATCTATCTTCATTCAGCAGATCGCTTTGGGTCAATTGATCGATGAGGGCTAGTTTATCTTCCTCTGATAGTGTAAAATCCTTCAACTTTTGGCGCACTTCAAGAATACAACGTTCCTGGTATGCGCAAAAACGCTCCAGACTTGTTAAAGCTTCTTTGTAAGTTCTATTTTCAGATAGTTGATCCATTCCTGGATTTCAAAGTACAAATGAATCTAAACAAAAAAAGCGACCCTTAAGCAGGGTCGCTTTTTTAAACTTTTAATATTGCACCAGATTTATCCTTAAATCGGTATTCCAAATAGGTATAGGCATCTCTTGGCTGGATCTTGATCCATTTTTTATATTCCATGAACCATTTGGACCGAATGGATGGAAATCCTTTAGTTAAATAGGCAGCTATGAACGGGTGTGTATTTAATACAATACCCGTATTCTTATGCTTACCTTTCATAATCTTTTCAAGCTCATGATCGATCTTTTCCACCAACATAATAGGCGCATCAATTTCTTGCCCATTACCGCTAGGGTTTACCTCGGTAGTTTTAATATTTACCTCAGGCCTAACCCGTTGCCGGGTGATCTGAATAAGACCAAATTTGCTAGGGGGTAACACTTTGTGTTTAGCCCGATCATCCTTCATTTCTTCTCGCAGATGGTTATATAATTTCCGACGATTTTCGGACTTAACCATATCAATGAAATCTACTACGATAATTCCGCCCATATCTCGAAGACGCAATTGTCTCGCTACTTCGGCGGCAGCCAATAAATTTACTTCGAGTGCGGTATCTTCTTGATTTTTAGCCTTATTGGATCGGTTACCACTATTCACGTCAATAACATGTAACGCTTCGGTATGCTCGATAACCAAATAAGCACCTCTACTCATTGAAGCAGTTCGGCCAAATGAAGTTTTAATTTGTCTTTCAATTCCAAATTTCTCAAAAATTGGAGCGGAAGACGTATAAAGTTTAACTATGGATTCCTTGGAAGGTGCAATCTCCTGTAAATAATCTTTGATCTGTGTATAAAGTGTCTTATCATCCACATGAATTCCCGTAAACGTATCATCAAATACATCACGAAGAATAGATGAGGCCCGGTTATCTTCTGCCAGGACTCTGGATGGTGTCGGTGCTCTATACAATTTCTTGCACATTGCTGTCCATTTGGTCAGCAAGTTCTGAAGATCTTTATCTAATTCCGCTACTTTTTTGCCTTCTGCAACGGTCCGTATTATAACCCCAAATCCTTTGGGTTTGATACTTTTTACAAGTCTTTTTAATCTCTCTTTTTCTTCACGGCTTCCAATTTTTTGTGATACGGAAACGCGATTAGAGAAAGGTACCATAACCAGGTACCGCCCGGCTAACGAAAGCTCCGAACTTATTCTCGGACCTTTGGTTGAAATGGGCTCTTTGACAATTTGGACCAATAAAGACTGATTGGCTTTAATGACATCTTTTATGCTGCCATGCTTATCTATGTCTTTTTCAAATGGAAAATTTTTAAGGCTGTAATCCCTTAATTTACCTGTACTGACACTTTTCACAAATTTCAACATTGAAGACAGTTGCGGACCTAAGTCATGGTAGTGTAAAAAAGCGTCTTTTTCGTATCCTACATTTACAAATGCAGCATTTAGACCTACCACTGGCTTTCTAATTTTCGCAATCATTATATCTCCTACATTAAAGGACTGTTTATCCTCATGTTTGTGAAGTTCAATAAGCTTTCCATCTTTTAATAAGGCAAAATCAACGGCGTCAGAACTTGATCTTACGATTAATTCTCTATTCACCTGTTTATATTTATATCTGTTCCTTATCTAAGGAACAAATGGATTAAACAAAATAATTTTGGGGATATTTCCCAGGAAAATCCTTCTCTTCAATATGTCAATGAACGTAAAAATGAAAAAGTAGTTATTTAACTACTTTTTCTTGTGGCGGTTAGCTCTTCTGCGCTTCTTGCGCTTATGTGTCGCTACCTTATGTCTTTTTCTTTTTTTCCCACTCGGCATATAACTCTGTGTTTGTCTTTACTAATCTACCAGAACGTTAGTTTTTACACTCTCGATAAAAACTTTCGCCGGCTTGAATGCAGGTATGTTGTGTGCGGGAATTTTGATCGTTGTATTCTTTGAAATATTACGACCGGTTTTTTCCGCGCGCCTTTTAATAATAAAACTTCCGAACCCTCTTAAGTATACATTATCACCGTTTTCCAGTGAATTTTTTACTTCATCCATGAAGGATTCAACAGTGGCTTGCACGTCTCCTTTTTCCATTCCGAGTTTTTCCGAAATCCTCGAAACAATGTCAGCTTTAGTCATTTTGATTTTAGTTTATGTAAGTTTTTCAGGCAGGCAAATATAAAAATTTAATTCGTTACATCCCGCTAATAGCCTAATTTTAAATGCAGAAAGCATTACTTTGACATCTATTATAACCGCTATATCGTTTTCGCAAAAAATTCTGAAATGGTATGACAGAAATAAACGGCATTTACCGTGGCGCAATACGAAAGAGCCATACCCCGTTTGGCTGTCAGAAATCATTATGCAACAAACACGCATTGCGCAGGGATTACCTTACTATTCCAATTTTATAAGCAAATACCCTTCTATATTTGCCCTTTCAGAGGCATCGGAATCAGAAATTCTTAAGGATTGGCAAGGCCTGGGCTATTATTCCCGTGCCAGAAATATGCATGAAACAGCAAAGTTTATTGTAGGAGAACTTCAAGGTGAATTTCCTAATAATTACGAGGAATTATTAAAATTAAAAGGGGTAGGGGATTATACAGCCAGTGCTATCGCTTCTATCTGT
>JAHHLF010000050.1 GCA_018679315.1 Bacteroidia bacterium
TGATTGTATTCCTAAGTTGTGAAGAGAAACCGAGTGGCGAAAAGGTTGATAAAAAAAGGCCCACCGAAAAACGGGGGGCCTTTTTTTATTTCTATTCTTTAGAATTTTATCCTCCGAAATCATCAAATCGGATATGTTCATCCGGGATTCCAAAGTCTTCTCCCATTTTCTGGACGGCCTTATTCATCAATGGGGGCCCACAGAAATACAGTTCAATATCTTCAGGGGAATCATGGTGTTCCAAATAATTATCGATCACACAATTATGGATAAACCCAACAAAGCCATCCCCGGGGGCATCAATATCTTCCTTGATCTTCCAGTTATCTACATCCAATGGCTCAGACAGGGCCATATAAAATTTAAAGTTTGGGAATTCTTCTTCCAAGGATTTGAAATGATCTATATAGAACAATTCGCGCTTCGATCTACCTCCGTACCAGAACGTCACCTTACGGTTTGTTTGTAAGGTTTTGAAAAGGTGGTATAGATGTGAGCGCATCGGTGCCATTCCCGCACCACCCCCAACATACAACATTTCGGAGTCTGATTCATTGATGAAAAATTCTCCATAAGGTCCTGAAATAGTGACTTTATCACCCGGTTTCTGGGCAAAAATGTAAGATGAAGCCACACCCGGATTTACATCCATCCATGAATTCTTAGAACGATCCCATGGTGGGGTTGCGATCCGCACATTTAGCATGATCTCTTTGCCTTCAGCAGGATAAGAAGCCATAGAATAGGCACGCTCAACGGTATCTGTATTCTTCATCACCAAGGGCCAGAGGTTGAATTTATCCCATTCTGTCTGGAATTTATCCGGTGTCTCATGCTCCTTAGGATGTGCAGTGATGTCAATGTCCTTGTATGGAATCTCACAAGGTGGGATCTCGATCTGGATATAGCCACCTGCTTTATAATTCATTTCTTCAGGGATCTCCACGACAAACTCCTTTATAAAAGAAGCCACATTGTAGTTTCTTACGACAGTCGCCTCCCACTTCTTTATACCAAATACCTCTTCAGGTATGGTGATATTCATGTCCTGTTTTACCTTGACCTGGCAAGCGAGTCGGGCGCCTTCATTCAATTCGCGTTTCGAAAAATGCGGGGTTTCCGTAGGCAGTGCTTCACCTCCACCTTCCAGGACGTGACATTCACATTGTATGCAGGTACCTCCTCCTCCACACGCGGAAGGCAAAAAGATCTTTTGATTACCTAAAGTAGAAAGCAGTGAACTCCCTGAGGGTACTTGAATTTCTTTCTCGCCATTGATGGTAATGGTCACAGGGCCTGATGGTGCCAGTTTTTCTTTGGTAAACAACAATAAGGCTACCAACATGAGCAAAAGGACCATAAAGGCCAAAACAGTGATCAGGATAGTACCAAGCGTGCTTGCTAAGATCATTCGTTCGTATTTATATCGGTGTATGAAACAGCATTCGAAGCCATTTCATCTTTTTTCTTTTTCTCTTCTTCTTTTTTGATCTCCTCTTTTTTGATCTCCTCTTTTTTAGCCGTAGTCTCTTCTAAAGGGACTACAGAATCTCCTCCTCCAGTTAGCATACCCCCGAAACTTTGAAAGCCAATACCCATTAATCCTGTAATAATGAATGTGATCCCAAGGCCTCGAAGAGGAGCAGGTACATTGGAATAACGTATCTTTTCACGGATCGCTGCGATCGCTAAAATTGCCAGGAACCAACCTATTCCGGAACTAATTCCATAGTTAAGTGCCAATCCGAAAGTGGCTATCTCACGCGATTGCATAAAAAGGGAACCACCCAGGATAGCACAGTTTACAGCAATAAGCGGTAAGAAGATCCCGAGGGAATTATACAACGCCGGTGAAAATTTTTCGACAACGATCTCCACTAATTGAACCATGGTGGCAATCGTGGCTATGAAAAGGATAAAAGACAAGAAGCCAAGGTCATAATCGGCATACTCTGGTCCCAGCCATACTAAAGCTCCATCGCGGAGCAAATACTGATCCAGCAACCAGTTAAGAGGAACGGTCACGGCCAATACAAAAATTACGGCGGCGCCAAGGCCAACCGCTGTTGCTACTTTCTTTGAGACCGCAAGATAGGAGCACATCCCAAGGAAGACAGCAAAAACCATGTTGTCTATAAAGATCGATTTAAAAAATAACTCTAAATGCTCTAACATAGTCTCTTAGTTTTCTTCGATTAGTGCCCGGTTCTTGGAGCGTTGGAACCAAATGATAATCCCTACCACGATCAATGCCGCCGGAGGGATAATCATAAAACCATTATTCTCATAGCCGCTAGCGTAAAGCCCTGTTTTTGCAACAGGATCGCCTAAGACTTTAAAACCGAACAGCGTCCCTGAACCCAGTAGTTCTCTGAAGAACCCAACTATGATCAGGATAACACCATATCCTAAGGAATTACCGATCCCATCAAGAAATGCTTTCCAGGGTCCGTTGCCCAATGCAAACGCTTCAAACCGACCCATAATAATACAGTTGGTTATGATCAAGCCTACAAATACAGACAAGGTTTTGCTGAGTTCATAGGCAAAAGCCTTCAGCACCTGATCTACAATGATCACCAGTGTTGCAACAACGATCAACTGAACGATGATCCGGATCTTGTTGGGGATCATATTACGCATTAATGAGATCACAACATTTCCCACGCCCAATACAAAAAGTACAGATATGGCCATCACAACGGAAGCTTTGAGTTCAGCTGTTATTGCAAGTGCCGAACAAATTCCCAATACCTGGATGGTAATTGGATTATTGTCCGCCAGGGGATCAAGGATCAGGTTGGTATCTTTCTTTGAAAGTAAAGCCATCTTAATTTGATCTGATTGATTCGAAATAATTTCTATAAAGGTTGACGCTCTCTCTGATCATTGCCGACACCCCGTTTCCGGTAATGGTGGCACCAGCAAGGGCGTCTACTTCATTGTCGTCTTTTATATTATTCAAAGGATCGTTATTTCCTTTGACAACTGCGATACCAACATATCGTTCCCCATCGAGGATCTGCTCTCCGATGAAATCGTCCATGAAATAGCGCATTTTAATATTCGCTCCTAAACCAGGAGTTTCCTGCTTGTGGTCAAAATAGATGCCTTGCACGATCAATTGCTCATCTACTGCAACAAAACCCCAAATAGCATCCCATAAGCCTTTGCCATGCATTGGGATGATATGGTATTTTTTACCGTCCTTTTCACCGATAAAAACCGGAAGTCGCGCCGGATTCCCTCGCTTTAAGGCATCCAGCTGCTTTTTCATATCGATCAGGTAAGCTTCATCATCGGTAGTTATCTCTCCTCCACTAATGACTAATTGCTCTTTTATGTAATCTGTAAAGACAGATTCGACTTCAGTAGTGGGGATAAAATTCACACTTCCTTCGCCTTCATTCTCATTTACGCCCATGGCGTAAAGGATGTTTTGCTGCTTTTCAAAACGCTCATTTTCCTCAATACGAGGTTTTAACCCGGTTGCCAGGTAAGCGAGTAAGGAACCAACTACGATCACCATAATACAGGCGAACAAGACGGTGTACACATTTTTTTCTGTATTCAAAGCCATAACTAAACCGTTTCTGCTTCTAATTCTTCTGCTGCAGCTGTCGGAGCATAGATCCGTGCCTGCTTCATTCGTTTCATGCGTCTTCGGACATTTCCGCGGATCACATAATGATCAATAGTTGGTGCAAAGACGTTCATCAGGAGAATCGCCAGGAAGACACCTTCTGGATAAGCCGGGTTAAATACCCGGATCATGACGGATAAAAACCCGATCAGGAAACCATAGATCCATTTCCCTCTATTTGTCTGCGACCCCGTAACCGGATCTGTCGCCATAAATACAATACCAAATGCAAGTCCGCCCACGATGAGGTGCTTCCAGAAATCGAAACTCATCAAGCCGTAAAAATTACTACTTTCTGAAATGATACCAGCGTCAGCCACACCATTAAAGATCAAGCCCATTACGAGAGAGCCGATAACCGCACTAACCATAATACGCCAACTGGCGATCTTACTAAATACAAGGAATAAGCCCCCTAATAGGCATAAAAAGGCAGATGTTTCCCCTATCGATCCCGGTATAAAGCCGAAGAACATATCAGATATACTGTAGACGCCTTCTACACTATTATTTTGTGCTAAATATCCCAAAATAGTTTCGCCGGAAATGGCATCAGCTGTCCCGGTACGCTCCATGGCCTGATGTACCCAAACCTTATCACCGCTCATCCATGTAGGATATGCAAAGAACAGGAAAGCGCGTATGGTCAATGCCGGGTTCAGGATGTTCATTCCTGTACCGCCAAATACCTCTTTCCCGATAACCACTCCAAATACTATGGCAACAGCCAGCATCCACAAGGGCGTATCAACAGGAACGATCAATGGGACAAGCATTCCCGTTACCAGGTATCCCTCTTCCACTTCATGCCCTTTGATCACGGCAAATATAAATTCAATCAGTAATCCAACGCCATAGGATACAATTAGAATGGGAAGGATTAATATCAGGCCTAACCAGAAATTTTCAGCAGTAAAGAAGTTTCCAAAAAGCGATAATTCCCTCGATACACCGGCGGCGGCATCAATAGCTGCAAAATGCTGATAGCCCGTATTGAACATGGAAAAGATCAATATGGGGATCAATGACATGATCACCGTATTCATCGTACGCTTTAAATCGTCCGCTCCTCGTACATGGGAACCATTGTGTGTGGTTTCATCCGGAGAAAACAAAAAGGTGTGAAATGCATTAAAAGCCGGAGCCATCTTTTTACCGCGCATTTGATGCTTGATAATGTGAAGCCGCTTTTTAAATGTCAATCGTTTATCTCTGCTCATATTAGCCTATTTCTTTATGTAACAGATCCAGCCCTTCTCGGATGATCTGTTGATGGGGTTGTTTAGAGATGCACACAAATTCTGTGAGTGAAAAATCCTCAGGGATCACTTCATATAAACCTAGCTGCTCCATTTCATCGAGGTCTTTCACCATGCACGCTTTAAGCAATTGCAATGGATAGATATCCAGTGGGAAAACTTTCTCATACATGCCTGTCACTACAAAGGCACGGTGTTCCCCATTGGTATTGGTATCCAAATCGTATTTCTTTTTCGGCTGCATCCATGAAAATGTAAGGGCCCGTGTAGCCGAAACTTTGTTGAAAACAGGTTTATTCCAGCCAAACAGCTCATAATCATCTCCTTCCGGAATGCAACTCACTGTATTGTTATAGAATCCAAGATGGCCATCCTGCTTGCTCCTTAAGCCTGTCAGGACATCGCCATTGATCACTCTGAAACGCTTTATATTGACACCACTGCCATAAAGGAAAGTAGCTATTTCTGCTCCTATTTTAGTCGTAAAATACTTGGGATTCTTAACAGCTGAACCCACTAGTGCAATAAGGCGTTCCGGGTTAAAAATACCGCTAAGAAGGCATTCTCCTATACTAACCAGGTCTTGTGGACTCAACGTCCAAACCAATTCTCCCTTGTTAATAGGATCTATTTTGTTGATCTGAGTTCCCACAAGTCCGGCAGGATGAGGGCCGCTTACCTTATGTATCTTAACACCAGTTAGCTGGGCCATGGGAGAATTTCCCTTCTTCCCAATCGATACATGAACGTCTCCGGGTGTAAGTTTACCTAGTGCAGTTACCGCAGTCTGAATTGCTTTTTCCTTTCCGTGCAGCACATAATCAGCATCGGCTGCCAGGGGTGCTGTGGTGTACCCAGAGATGAAAATAGACTTTGGTGTAGTTTCCGGATTGGCAATAAAATCGTACGGGCGTTGCTTGATAAAAGGCCAGCAGCCCGTTTTAAGTAAATACGATTTGATCTCTTCTGCAC
>JAHHLF010000096.1 GCA_018679315.1 Bacteroidia bacterium
GAGTAAGGTAGATCACTTCGTCATAGCTGCGCTCTTTCTTAAGGGCTGATATACACTTATCTATCGGTTCGATCATCAGGACCATGCCTGCTCCTCCACCAAATTGATAGTCATCCACCTGCTTGTAGGCACCAATACTGTATTTTCTGAGGTTGTGGAGATGAACTTCGACCAAACCCTTGTCTATGGCTCTTTTCAAAATAGAGGCCTCAAAGGGGCTGGAAAGAAGTTCCGGTAAAACGGTAATAATATCTATCCGCATGGTATTGTACCTGATCTATTGGACAGGAGCAGTCCAAAAGTAATGAAAACAGTGCGTATCCTTTTCCCAACCCAATTTCTCATATAGCTGCTGTGCAGGATTGTCGGTTGCAGTTTCCAATCCTAAGCCCTTGTAGTTAAGTTGACTGCAATATTTTTGAGCATGCATCAACAGTGCTTCACCAATACCTTTTTGTCTAAATCTTTTATGAACATAAAGGTCATTCAGGATCAAAAACGGTTGCATGGAAACAGAAGAAAATGAAGGAAACAACTGCGTAAATCCAACGGCTTCATTGTTGATGAAGGCCATAAAAATAATGGATTCCTCATTTGCGATCCGGTCTTTTAAAAACGATTTTGCTCCCTGGAGATCAGAAGCTTGCTCGTAAAAGACCCTGTATTCGTCGAATAGGGATACCAGATCATCCAGATGTTCAAGCGTTCCTCTTATTAGGGTGATCATAGAAAGAAAGGTGTCGAAGTTTTACGGGACTACTTCTTGTTTCGGTATTTATTGATCTCATCCTGCAACTCCCTGCTTATCCGCTGTTCCCGTTCCAAAGCCCGCCTTCTGTGATTTTCATATTCTGTTTCCAGTTCAGCTAGATTGTTCTTCGCTTCCTGTGTTAAATAATTACTCTGGCGGAATTTAATAATGAACAATAACATTCCCAGCAAGAGTCCGAGTACAGCAGACCACATAATAATGTTGTAGGTTGTTTTTGAAATATGCTTTCCGAAAATTGAAATACTGTCTTTCTCTTCAGTAATAGTTTGAAGCTGCTCTTTAGTGTTACTTAAATCTGAATTCAATGAACTTATCGTTGTTTCATTACCTTCAATAGTAGCTTCTAGTTCCTTTTTCTTATTTGTGGCAGCTTCCAGGCTGTCTTTGACATTTTGCCTGAGTTTATCAAGCTGAATATTACGTACTACTTCATATCGTTTTCCTTCAGCTCTGTAATTTCCAGAACGCCGGTAGATAAATTCAAACTGACTATCGATTGTGCCTGAGTCAAGGGATAATTGTTCTTGTGGGGTTTGATTAGTGCTGCTTTCCTGGGAAAAAGAGGCGGTTACTGAAATCAAAGCTAATCCAAAGAGAAAATAGCTTAATTTTTTCATAAGTAAGAGTTCTATTGTTGTTTTGATGATCCAGAGAAAACTAAAGTAAACCATTCCTCTGAGATTCTAAAAAAAAATGTTAACATACTATAATACTGTACGTTAATGTCTACCTCTTTAGACTATTTGTAAGATTAATAATACGTATACCGACGCACCTTCGCAATATATTTGGCCAGACGGATTACCTGGTGTGTATAACCAAACTCATTATCATACCAAACATAGAGAATAATGTTCTTTCCATCTGGTGAAACAATGGTTGCCGTACTGTCGTAAATTGCCGGGGCAGATGTGCCTACAATATCAGTAGACACAAGTTCATTGCTCAGGGAGTATTTAATTTGCTCAACCATGTCGCCCTCCAGTGCATACTTCTTTAATATGGTGTTCAAGCTGTCTTTAGATGTTTTGCGATTCACATCCAGGTTTAAAATAGCCAGAGAACCGTTTGGTACAGGGACACGGATAGCATTGGAAGTAAGTTTCCCTTTTAATCCGGGAAGTGCTTTTGAGACTGCATTTCCGGCTCCCGTTTCGGTAATAACCATATTTAGTGCAGCTGCCCGCCCTCTCCGGTATTTACCATGGATATTGTCTACCAGGTTTTGGTCATTGGTGTATGCATGAATAGTCTCCAGATGTCCTTTCTTGATCCCCAGGGAATCATCGATCACTTTTAGGACAGGGGTAATTGCATTGGTTGTACAGGATGCTGCCGAATAGATCTTGGTTTTATCAGGATCAAATTCACTTTGATTTACACCGTGCACTATATTGGGAACATCCTTCGCGGGCGCAGTTAGTAAAACTTTACTAACACCTTTAGCTTCTAAATGCTTGCCCAAAGTGGCCTTTGTTCTGAATGCGCCTGAATTATCTATAACAAGTGCATTACGAATCCCATATTTTGTATAATCGATCTCTGATGGGTCATTCGCTGAGATCATATTGACGGTAGTTCCGTTAATCAGCAGGGATTTGTTTTTAAAGTCAGTCTCAACCGTTCCCATAAATTGGCCATGAATCGAATCGGTCCGCAAGAGCGTAGCTCGCTTTTCCAGCATATCTTTTGTAAGCTCACCTCGTGTGACAATGGCGCGGAGTCGGAGTTGCACGCCCTTCCCGGTTTTGGCCATTAGTTCGCGTGCCAATAAGCGACCAATACGACCAAAGCCATATAGGATGACATCTTTTGGTTGTATGGGAGAGCGTTCCTTTGCCTCGCCCAACCTGTCTATAACAAAGGTCTTTATATCACTATAGGCTGAACTTGTCTGGGTATGATATTCATAAGTGAGTTTTCCAATATCGAGCTTGGAAGGCGGCAAGGAAATTTCTTTTACTGCCTGAAGTATCTCTACCGAGTCGAATATGGATATGGGTTTTTGCACAAATTCACCTGCATATTCGTGCAGGTTAATTATATCACTTACGTTTTTGTCGATCAGCTGGTTGCGAAAAAGTACGATCTCAATTCCGCGATCGTACCACATATCACTGACAATCTTGATAAATTCTGTAGTGGCTTTGCGCCGATCGGCCTGGAAGGCCAATTCTTTTTCATAGCTTTTAAGTGGGCTCATATATGAACAGCTTTTTCAAATACAAAAATACTATTTCCCATGTTTTCGTTCGAATTGTTTCGACATAAAAAAAGCACTCCGAAGAGCGCTGGTAAAAATTTTATGTTGTCTACTGGAAAATGAGTCGTTCCCGTTCTCCTTCGTCATCGATAAGCGTAATGCTAAAACGCTCATAGCGTGAGATATCAGAAAATAACCTATTGGCATCGTCAATGTTTCTAACGATCTCGTCATCTATTTGTATAACGACTTTCCCATCTAGTCCATATCCTTGATATCGTTCCGGAACACCGGTGATCTTCACCCCATTCTTGACTTTAAAAGTGCGTTTATCGCTATCTGAAAGATTTCTGACTTCAATCCCGATACCGGGTACAATGGCCGATTGACGTTTTTTTAATACAACAGGGACTACTATATTCCTTCCTTTTCTATTAATTGTTACTTCTACTTTATCTCCAGGGCGTTTTGTAGAAACATAGCCTGTAAGATCTCCAAAACGACGCACGCGAATATCGTCTACTTTTTTGATAACATCACCGGTTTGCAAGCCTGCGTCATCGGCACCTGACTCATCTTCAATACTGTCAATATAGACGCCATCAATTTCATTTACACCTTTATCAAAAGCTTGCTGGGTGTTCAGCCTTACAGTTGTAATTCCCAGGATCCCTTTTTGTACATTTCCGAATTCCATGATATCCTCAATCACTTTCTTTGCTAAATTGCTCGGTACAGCGAAGGAGTATCCTACATAAGAACCTGTTTGTGAAGTAATCGCCGTATTAATTCCAATAAGATCCCCATTCGTATTGACTAAGGCACCTCCACTATTACCGGGGTTTACAGCTGCATCTGTTTGGAGGAAAGACTGATTCCTGCCAAGATTTCTGGCTTTGGCGCTTACGATCCCCGCCGTTACGGTTGAAGTTAAATTAAACGGATTTCCAACGGCCAATACCCATTCCCCGATCTTGGTATTGTCTGAATCACCAAAGGCGAGATAGGGTAGCGGTTGCTCGGGCTCAATTTTGATCAGGGCAATATCCGTGGCCGGGTCCGCACCTACAACAGTTGCTTCATACGAACCATTATTATTTAAAGTTACATGCAACTCCTTGGCTTTGTCGATCACATGATTATTAGTGACGATATACCCATCAGGTGAAATGATGACACCAGATCCTGAGCCCAATTGAGGTCTCGAGTTTCCTTCCGAACCATAAAAGAAATCAAAAATGCTGGTCGACCCTTTAGAGATCGTTAAGTTCTTGACATGAACCACGGCATTGACCGTTTTCTCTGCCGCGATGGTAAAGTCTACATCTTCAATGGCCTTATTAGCCAGTGATGAAGGGCTGCCAGATGTAGTAATTACAGGCATTTCACTGGACGACGTTACCACAGTGGAATCAGGGCTGTCAAAAAATAAGAGATATGATCCCAATGTAATTGCTCCTGCAAAAAGGGCTACTAAGAAAAGGGTTGCTATATTCTTCATAACGGATACAAAATTTTAATTTAGAGTAAAAATAAAGAAATGGGATTCTCATTTATTTTGCTTTAACGTCTCTTTAACTGCTAAAATTAGCTTAAATAAAATTCTATCTTTACGTTGCACTACTATGCTCCTGCATTTCTTTAAATATCACGGAACCGGCAACGATTTTATCCTGATCGATAACAGACAGGATAATTTCCCCCAAAATGATGCCAAGTTGATCCGCAATTTATGCGACAGGCATTATGGCATTGGGGCAGACGGACTCATTCTGCTAGAGCGGGATCATTCCCTTGATTTTAAAATGCGCTACTATAATTCAGATGGAAAACCGGGCAGCATGTGCGGGAATGGGGGCAGATGTATAGTGGCTTTTGCCCGTTTTCTTGATATGGTTAATGACCGGGCTGCCTTTAGTGCCAATGGCCACCATTATAAAGCAGAAATAGAAGATGATATTATTTCCTTGTCTATGTCTGATGTCAGTCATGTAGAAACCCATGATACTCATTGGTTTGTTGATACCGGATCTCCGCATCACATAGAGATAGTAGATGATCTGGCAGCTTTGAATGTTATTGAAAAAGGCGCCAAGTTGCGCTATGATGTTTATGGCGATACAGGTAGTAATATCAATTTTGTAAAGCCTGGATCTACAGATACCTTCGAGGTGCGGACCTATGAGCGCGGTGTAGAAAACGAAACTCAGTCGTGCGGCACGGGGGTAACGGCAGTGGCATTGGCCATGCATCACTCAGGGAGGTCCCAATCCAAGAAAATAAAAGTGAGAACGCTGGGCGGAGATCTTGAAGTTCACTTTGATGGTGATACTTCCGGCTATTTTAACATTAAACTTAAAGGACCGGCAGTACAGGTATTCAAAGGCTATTTGGAATGTTGATATTAAAAGGAAAACATATCTATTTGAGAGCGCTGGAACCCGAGGATCTGGAATTCTTGTATGAACTTGAGAATAATACAGCTATTTGGGAGATCAGCGGAACAAAAACTCCGTATGCGAGGCACGTCTTGCGTACCTATCTCGACAATGCTTTTAAAGATATCTACGAGGTAAAACAATTACGATTAGGTATCTGCAACAATGAAAACCGACTCCTGGGCTTGATCGATCTGTTTGATTTTGACCCGGGTCATATGCGAGCCGGAGTTGGCATAGTTATCCTGGAATCAGAAGATAGAAATCATGGCATAGGAACAGAAGCCCTTACGTTACTGCTGGATTACGCATTTGCTACGCTTAACTTGCACCAGGTATACGCGAATGTGGGCAAGGACAATGAAGGAAGCTTACACTTGTTTACCAAGCTGGGTTTTGAGCAGATCGGGATCAAAAAAGATTGGATCCGAAGGGGAAAAGAATTTAAAGATGAGGTTATGTTGCAGAAAATAAACAGCTGATATGTATTTAAAAAGACTGGTAATAATAGTCTTATTAATTGGTCTGGTACTTTGTGCGGGCTTTGCCTATATGGTCTATAATGCCCTTCTCTCTCCGAATACAAGTTTTAAGGAGTCTAAGGTTACGGTTTATATCCCGACAGGGTCTTCTATAGATGATGTCCTGGAGATCCTGGACCCTTATATAGACAATACAGAATCATTTTACCAGGTAGCCCGTCGGAAACAGTATGATCAAAATATAAAGCCGGGCAAATATGTACTGATGAAAGGAATGAATAATAATGATCTGATCAATACAATTAGAAGTCAGAATACCCCTGTTAGTGTATCTTTTAATAACCAGGAAACACTGGCCAGTCTTGCAGGTCGAATTAGTCAACAAATTGAAGCAGACAGTACTTCGCTTTTAAACGCATTTAAGGAAGACACTTTTTTAAAAAACACGGGTTTCTCTGATGAAACTGCACTCGCTATGTATTTGCCGAATAGCTATGAATTCTATTGGAATACCGCGGCAGAAAGTTTCAGGGATCGAATGTTTGATGAATATTCCCGGTTCTGGACTGAGGAGCGGGAGTGGAAAGCAAAGGCGTTAGGGTTGACCAAAACCGAGGTAATTTCCTTGGCGGCTATTGTTCAAAAGGAAACCGCGAAAGTTGATGAAAGACCGAGGGTGGCAGGCGTGTATTTGAACCGGATAAAGCGAGGTATGAAATTACAAGCCGACCCTACTGTGATATTTGCCATTAAACACAGCAGTGGTAATTATGACACCTTAATAAAGCGGGTCTTATATCGGGATCTCAAATTGGATTCCCCTTATAATACCTATAAATATGCGGGGGTTCCTCCCGGCCCTATTGCGATGCCCGATATCTCATCCATAGATGCCGTTCTCAATAGCGAGAAACATAATTATCTATATTTTGTGGCCAATGTGGAGCGTTTTGGCTATCATATGTTTGCCAGTACATTATCGCAGCATAACCGGAATAAGGCGCAATATGTCCGATGGTTAAACCAGCAAAAAATCAACCGATAATCCAGAAGTGGGGTTATTCCTACCATTTATCCCTTTTTAAGGTCATTTTATGCATATTTTAAGAAAAATCCCTTACATCTGGAGTAAATTTGTACAGTGAAACGAACGCAATCCTTAATTGGATGTAAGTCGTCCGAAAACACTAATATGAAAAAGTGGATAGGCAC
>JAHHLF010000185.1 GCA_018679315.1 Bacteroidia bacterium
CTTCAGATTCATCCACTTTTCCTTCAAAGATCATTTTCTCTACATCGGCGATCGCGGCAATTGTGGTCCCTTCATTAAAATTGTTGCTCTCTATCACTTGGTTACCAACCTCAACAGGAACTTCGAGAACCATTCCTGTGACCGTGGATCGAATAAGGGTATTAGCCGCATTCCGAAATCCCGCTGTGGTACCTGTTTTTACAATATCATATCGCTTATTGGCTGCATTGTACGACTGTCGCGCCTGGTCAAAACTAACCTGGGCACGTTCAAGGTCTACCTTTGATATCACTCCTTTATCAAACAGACTTGTCTGTCTGTCCAGATTTCTCTTTTGATCATCTAGTGCGATCCTGGCTTCTGCAATCGCATTTCTGGAATCATTAAGCGCATTCAGATTAGGCACTACCTTGATCTTGGCCAGCAGATCCCCGGATTTCACGTAATCGCCGCCTTCTACATATACCTCTTCAATTACTCCTGAAATATTCGGTTTGATGAGCACTTCCTCAAGGGGAAGTATACTCCCGGTTGCAACCGTTTTTCTAATAATTGTCTGGGTTGATGGCTTTTCAGTTTCATAAATGATCGGATCTTCCGAATTCTTTTGATACAGGTAGTACATGGCCCCCCCGAAAGCAATGATGATGGTAATTAGAATAATTAGGGTGACTGATTTTTTCATTTTATAGTTTTTTATTCAGTTCGCAAAGCGTCTATTGGTTTCACTTTTATGGCACTTTGTGCCGGTATAAATCCAGCCAGTAAACCGGAGGTCATCAGGATCACTAATGCTCCGCTAACAACGCCCAGGCTCACACTTGGGTTCAAAAACATATCAACTGGTCCACTCATTTCAAGGATGGCATTGATGCCATAAATAAACAATGCCCCCATCACTATTCCGGCCATACCGGAAATTAATGTCAGGAAGATCGATTCCAGTAAGATCTGTTTTTTAATAGACCAGGGATCCTCTCCCAGGGCCCTTCGAATACCAATTTCCTTTGTGCGTTCTTTGACGACGATAAGCATGATATTACTCACCCCGATAATCCCCGATAGCAATACAAGGATTCCAACGAAATAGGCAATAACACGCATCGCTCCAAAGAGGCTTTCTACTCTGTTATATTGTTCATAGAGATCAAAATATCCTATAGCGCGCAAGTCGTCCGGATGAATTTTATGTTTCTCTTTCATTACACCGACAATACGTTCTTTGAGTTGTGTTATTGAAGTACCGTCAATGGCCGTAATTGCCATCCAGCCCACATTATCGGCCCTGTTGAATGCCTGCGAAAAGGCAGTAAATGGGATATAGATCTCTTTTTGTACTTCTTCCCCGTCTCCGTCAGTAGTCCTTTTTTTATAGGTGCCCACGACCAAGAAATTTACCCCCTGGATTTTGATGTAGGTCCCCAGCGGATCTTCTCCCAGATCGTACAAGCTGCTTCTAACACCCTCACCGATAACGGCTATTTTTCGTTTTTGCTCTATGTCTAATTGATTGAGAAAGCGCCCTGAGGTTATTTTCATGGGGTCTTGATTAATGATCTCCGGATAATCCCCATATACGTTGAAAGCCCCTGTTTTTATACCCCGAACTACATTATTGGCTCCGCGAAATCCGCCGAGCTGATTTCTAGGAGAAATAAAACGCAAATTTGGAACTTGCTCCCGAATCAAAGCAACATCCTGGATCTTATAATTGAATCGCCTGCCTCTTGGAAGCCCCTTATAAGCTTTTGTAGTTGAGCGTGTCCACATGAACATTGTATTTGTGGCAATATCACCAAAATCTGCCCTGATCCCATTCTCCAGGCCTTTACCAGCCGCCAATAAAATAATTAGAATGAGGATTCCCCAGAAAACACCAAAGGCTGTCAATACCGTCCTGAACCAATTTTTGGTCAGTACTTCCAATATTTCTTTCCAGCGATCTCTATTAAACATGAAATAATTATTCGTCTTTTAAGGCATTTACCACGTGAATCTTTGCGGCGCGCCATGCCGGAAAAAAACCGGCTACTGCTCCTGCAATGATCAACACGATCACCGTAGTGAAGGCAACACTAAAACTCACAGATGGATTTTCAACATAATCGACCTCGATATTGGGTCCTACTAATTCTAATAAACCCATACTCGCTATTAGTCCCGCAAATCCGGAAATTGCGGTTACGAAAATTGATTCCTGAAGTATCATCCCTACAATAGACCAGGGTTTGGCGCCAAGCGCCTTTCGTATGCCGATCTCCCGGGTTCTGTCTTTAACTACTATGAGCATGATGTTGCTTACGCCTACCACACCGGCTATTATGGTACAAATACCTACGAACCAAAAGAAGAATTTAATGTTGCCAGTGAGGCTATAATATCGTTTAGCTTCCTCCAGGGAATTCCATGTGCTCACAGCACTGGTATCATCAGGAGCCACAATATGGGCCTCTTTTAGATACGCTTTCAGCTCATTTTCCACGGCAATCGATTCTGCGACAGCTTCTTCGAATGTGGCGGCAGGTTGAAAGGTGTAGGACAAATTATTTATCCTATCTGCCCCATTGAAAACTCGTTGCGCTGTACTGATCGGGATAAAGATCCGCTCCTCTTCGCGTTCTCCCCCCATATCGCCATAAATACCAATGATCTTAAATTTTATCCCTGAGATATCGAGGAATTCTGCCATGGCGTCCTCCCCCTCCTTTACTACTTCCCGTTTGATCTTATTACTGATGACCGCCACTTTTGAAGCGTTGTCCTCATCTGATTGATTGATAAACCTACCTTGGGACATATATTCATTTTCAATGAACTGGTATCCGGAGGAAACACCCTGAACGCTATATCCCACTGATTCATTTCCATAATTTACCTGGACATTGCTGACTCTGAAAACTGGCGACTTGTATTCTAATTCCTCAGAAAATTGTTGTTGGATATAGGCATGGTTCTCATTGCGAAGTTGAATCGGTCTGCCTGGATTTAGGCCTTTGTACTCTTTGGTAGTTACCTCGGTCCAGACCCAGATCCGGTTGCTGGCATCGGCAGCAAATTCCCTGGCAATGCCATTCTGCATGCCCTGGCCAAACCCTAATAAAACAACAAGGATAAATATCCCCGAAGCTACAGATACTCCTGTGAGGAAAGTGCGCAATTTGTTCTTGCGGATCGTATCAAAAATTTCTTGCCATCTTTCCAGATCAAACATGACTGTTGATTGAATTTCGTGGTATTACAATAAGACTTGTTAGAAATCCTTTTGTTACAGTATGACCGGATAAAAACTGTTAAATTTTATTCCCTGTCCTTACTTGGCTTTACGAAATATAAAATAGAAGAGTACGCCTATCAAAATATAAGGGATAGCCATCAGGTATACGATCCCATTATTTATCCCTTCGGCAAGACTTGTATCCTGACCACTTTCAATGACAGCACGACACATGGCGCACTGTGCTGAGCCCACAACCGGCATGAGTAGTAATAGCCCTAAAAAGAACCCTTTTTTTCCCATAAGATCACGCATAATACGGAGAGATCATCAAATATACAACTACCCCGCTAATGGCCACGTACAACCAAATCGGGAAGGTGATCCTGGCAAGTTTTTTATGCTTGTCGAATTGTTTCAAATAAGCCCGTGCATATGTCTTGAGCACTAAGGGGACAATCACAATTGAAAGTAGGATATGAGAAACCAGGATAAAAAAGTAAATCGGACGCATCACACCTTCACCTCCATAAGACGTACTTTCAGAAGTCATGTGATAGGCTATATACATGAGCAGGAACATCCCCGAAAGTATGACGCAGCCCGTCATCAACTTTTGGTGAAGGGATCGGCGATCGTTTTTGATAGCCCATACTGCCAGGACAAGCAAGATCGCTGTTACGGCATTTATCGATGCGTAGATAGGGGGTAAAAAAGTCAGGGGTTCGGTATCCGGAATTTTTATTCCAAACAAGGCAGCCACTACCAAGGGAATAATAACGGACACTACATTGATCAACCTATTTAGCCGACTTTCATTCACTCTTGCAGTAATTTTGAAATATCTTCTTTTAAGAGACTGATCTGTTCTTCCATCCCTTCACTATTTGTCCCCTGAGCCTGAGTAATAGTCCCACGATAGTATACTATTGGGTTTCCATAACTATCCCGTCTTGAGCGGATATATCCCTCTCTGTCTATAAGCGCGAACAGGCCAGAATGTTCGAAGCCTCCTGGGACATCCTGCATTTCGGCCACATAAATATTAAAGCCTGCATTGGCCAGGTCATATATTGCCTCTCTGTCGCCTGTCAGCAAATGCCAATCGAGATCCGTAATTCCGTATTCCTCGGCATATTGTTTTAGAACAAATGGTGTGTCATATTCCGGATTGATCGTAAATGATGCAAATGCCAGGTCTTCTTTATCCTCAAACTCATTCTGAATATCAACCAGGTTTTTATTCATGATAGGGCAGATCGTAGGACAGGTCGTAAAAAAGAATTCAACGATAGACACTTTTCCCAAAAAATCTTCATTGCTGATCAAAAGGCTATCCTGGTTCAGAAAGTTAAATGCGGGCAAATGACGCTTTTCCCCATTCAAGGTCACATAAGCCAGTTTGGCATTCAGGTCCGGCGTATGCATTCTATTGGTATCCACTACCTGATCCTCCCGAAGTCGGTCATAGATTTCTGGAATGACCAGTATTCCGAATATCAAGACAATTATCCCGAGGCCGATATAGCCGTACTTCTTTTTCATCAATTCTCCCTTTTAGCCGAGTTTTTCTTAAGTGCCAATCTGTATTCCGCCAAAATGATCTTTACATCATCTTCCATTTTATTATTCAGATCTGCGACCGATGTTGCATCAAAACCATATTTCATTCCCTCATCTTCATCTTCATTGCGTCCGCGAAGCTGACCGTCTTTATCAATAATAAAGACATAGGAAGATCCCAGATCTTTATCCAGATCCAAATTAGTCTCCAAAGAAGTAAAAAGAGATCGGGTTTGCGTTTCGGATGTAAAGATGAAATGCCAGTTTCGGGTATCTGTAAACCCCGACAATTCTTCTCGAATTTCCCGGACTTTATCTTCAGTTCCCTTTGCGGCTAGCATGATCACCTGAAAATCATTGAATTCAAAGAAGGGCTTATATATCTTTTGATTAAGGTTAAAGACATTTCCTTTTTTTAATTCAGGTTGATTTCCTAAAAATCCCAGGATGGTGATCTTATCAGTAAATGTGTATTCCGGGTTGATCTCAGAGATATCAGCCACCTGGGACGTCAATACAGGCAGCTTTCCAAAATTATTGATCCCTGATGCAAAAAAGAGATAGGCCACCAGGGGTAGGATAAAGAGAACCACCAGAACGAAAGTCTTTTTCATAGAGAATTCGTCAGAGGTACAAAAATAAAAAAGACGGTTCGGAAACCGCCTCTATTGCTTGTTAATTTGCTGTTAGAAGTTCCAGGATACGTATCCGGTCTTAAATATATTATAGATATAATCTGCTTCAAACAGCAATATGAAGATCAGGTAGCAGACCAGGAAAATTGGTGTCCAGACGACAGCTCTTCTCAAACTGCTTCTTTCATCCCGCATGTGCATGAAGTCCCAGGTAATATAATAGGCTTTCACCAGGGTTAGCACGATAAAGATCCAGTTGAGGAGCTTCATCCCGATAAAATAATTCTTAGTAAGAACTTCTGGTTTTGTTATACCCAATCCTACTTCAACAGCTGTTACTATGGTCAGGAAGACCAGGACGCCCCAAATTTTGGTAACGTTCGACTTAAACTTCAACAGCCCTCTGAATATCTCTAATTTATGCTCGTGTGCCATGCAGCAAATCTAATTTTAATATTATACCAAATAGAAGAATGTAAATACGAATACCCACACCAGATCTACAAAGTGCCAGTACAATCC
>JAHHLF010000319.1 GCA_018679315.1 Bacteroidia bacterium
GGTTGAAGAAGCCGGGGAATCTGAGACTTTGCAGGCAGGTCAGATCATTTCAGCACGTGAACTCAGGGATGAGAATTCGATCCTCAGACGTTCAGATAAGAAATTGGCCGAGGCCAGAGATGCAATAGCTGCAACAGCGACTCCAATACTACAGGGTATCACACGTGCCTCTTTGCAGACCAAGTCCTTTATCTCAGCTGCTTCCTTCCAGGAAACTACTAAGGTATTGAACGAAGCTGCTGTGAGTGGTAAGGTTGATCATCTTGAAGGCTTAAAAGAGAATGTGATCGTTGGTCACAGGATCCCTGCCGGAACCGGAATGCGCGATTATGAAACGATTATCGTAGGCTCGAAAGAGGAATATGATGAGATCATGGCGCGTAAGGAAGAGCTCAAATTTTAAGTAGTACATCATGGCTGAAAAACAGCAAAAGCAAAAACAGATCAATATAGAGCTGGATGAGAAAACGGCAGAAGGAACCTATTCCAATCTGGCGATCATTAACCACTCTGTATCTGAATTTGTAGTAGACTTTATCAGCATGATGCCTGGAGCTCCCAAGGCAAAGGTTAAGAGTCGGATCGTTCTTACACCGCAACACGCAAAGAAGTTTTTAAAAGCGCTGAGCGATAATGTAAGTAGGTTTGAAAAGGCTCACGGAACCATTAAAGATTATGAACAACCTCCTATCCCAATTAATTTTGGGCCTACAGGAGAGGCATAGATAACTAAAAACCTGGTCATTACGACCAGGTTTTTTTATTCATATTCCGAAGTAAAATGGAGTTGAACAGATGGATATTTCTGCTTAGTCATTTCCAGGGAGAAATGTGAATCGGCTAGAAAAACGGGCTGCCCTTTTTTATCTTTGGCCATATATTTCTGCTTCACTCTAAGAAATTCCTGGAATTCTTCACTTTTTTCATCTTCCGTCGCCACCCAACATGCCTTGTAAACAGGGAAGGGTTCATACGTACACTTGGCACCGTATTCGTGCTCTAGTCGGTATTGAATCACTTCGTATTGAAGAGCACCTACTGTTCCAATGACTTTCCTGCCGTTAAGGTCTAGCGTAAAAAGCTGGGCCACTCCTTCATCCATTAGCTGATCTATACCTTTTGCCAATTGTTTTGACTTCATCGGATCTGCATTGTTAATGTATCGGAAGTGTTCCGGGGAAAAACTGGGAATACCTTTATAGTGCAATAGTTCTCCTTCAGTAAGAGTATCTCCTATCTTGAAGTTACCTGTATCATGTAAGCCCACAATATCTCCCGGGTAGGAAGTATCTACAATTTGTTTCTTATCACCAAAAAAGGCATTAGGACTCGCAAATTTAAGTTTTTTGTTATGTCGGATATGCAGGTAGGGTGTATTACGCTTAAAGGTTCCCGAAACGATTTTCAAAAAAGCCAGTCTGTCTCGGTGTTTTGGATCCATATTGGCATGGATCTTAAATACAAAACCGGTCATATTGGTTTCATCCGGTCGTACAAGGCGTTCTTCTGCCGATTTCGGTCGGGGTGAAGGAGCAATGGCGATAAAACAATCCAGTAACTCTCGTACACCAAAATTATTCAGCGCGGATCCGAAAAATACCGGTTGGAGTTCTCCCTTTAAATATTCGCCGCGATCAAATGCTGGATATACACCGGATACCAGTTCGAGATCTTCCCTAAGTTGAGCGGCATGGGCATCACCGATCAATTTTTCCAGTTCCTCGCTATGCAGATCTTCAAATGACTGACCTTCAGATATTTTCGTTTTGGATTCTCCGGTAAATAAATTGATATTTCGCTCGTATATATTATAAATACCTTTGAAATCATGTCCCATTCCAATGGGAAAACTCAAGGGGGTAACCTTTAATTTTAATTTAGTCTCCACTTCATCAAGCAGGTCAAAAGCATCTTTCCCTTCACGGTCGAGTTTATTAATAAATACGATCATAGGAATGTGACGCATGCGACACACTTCAACCAGTTTCTCAGTTTGTTCCTCTACACCTTTGGCGACATCGATGACGACGATAACACTATCAACCGCAGTTAAGGTCCTGAAAGTATCTTCGGCAAAGTCCTTGTGACCCGGGGTATCAAGAATATTGATCTTCTTGTCTTTGTAGTAAAATGCGAGTACTGAAGTGGCTACTGAAATACCGCGCTGGCGTTCTATCTCCATAAAGTCGCTTGTCGCAGTCTTCTTGATTTTATTATTTTTCACTGCTCCGGCTTCCTGGATGGCCCCGCCAAATAATAAGAGTTTTTCCGTCAGTGTCGTTTTCCCTGCATCAGGGTGAGAGATTATGCCAAATGTGCGTCTTTTTTCGATCTCCTGGGTAAAGCTCATGCGTTCCAATGAAAAATTCGAGCAAAAATACACCAATTAATGCAGTCATATGGTTAAGTACTTCTAATTAAAAGAATGCATTTCATCTAAAGCATATCAGACCAGGTCATTAAATCAATAATTGTAGGAAAAAATTTATAAGAATGTATTTCATCGATAGAAATTGCTGTTAATAGATGTTTGATAACTTAACCTAAGGCAGGCATTTGTTGCTATTCTATTATGCTCTATATTGTACTATTATTTTCATCGTCCCTTTTCTTACTACTTTTCTTACGAGTTCATGGTGATACGTTTTATCTAAACCTATCATATATGAGTGAAATTACGCGTTCTCAGACATCCCGCCGTTTGAGCTTTGGACGCCTGGCCTTAGTCACGTTCCTCGGTATTTTTTTATCGAGCGCATTTATAGCGCCAACCGCCCACCTCTCCTATACTCCTTTAAATAATGACTATGATTCAGACGGCGTCACGGATGTTGTTGATATTGATGATGACGGTGACGGAATCCTGGATGTAGTAGAGGATGCTAATTTGGATGGCGATAGCGATCCGGAAACAAACCCAACAGATACGGATGGAGACGGTTTACCCGATTTTCATGACCTCGATTCAGACAATGACGGATTAAGTGATACCCTGGAAGGTATTGGATTAAGAGCAGAAATGCTTGAGTTGGGAATGGATGCTAATACAAATGGATTAGACGACTATTTTGAACAGTCTAGCGGCGAAATGGGTGTTGATCCTATAGACACCGATGGCGACGGTATTCCTGATTATATAGACATCGATTCAGATAACGACGGACTTCTGGATCAGACAGAATCAAGCCTGCAAAGCACTGATTTTAATTGTGATACAGTTCCAATGCTACGGTTCGAACAAGACCCGATCCTGGAATCAGGTTCTGAATATGAAGAAGGAGCCGTCTACAGAATACCAGACATAACAGATGGTTTGGATGCCTTGATTACCATTGAGGAAAATATGAACGGTGTGATCGCTACGCTCGATCAGAATGCCGTAGATCCCGAATTTTTTAAGCCGGAGATCACCTTTACGATATCACCAGAAATCCGACGTCCGTATGTAGATCTAAGAATCACTTTAGTTGAGAAGGGGACGAACAATCCGGTAGAATTGGAAGAATTGATCGCCAATTTTATAGATATTGATGGGAATACAGTCCTTCAGGAATATAATCGCTTTGATACGCCTGCTAGTTATACAGTTAACGATCCTAATGAGATCCAGGTCCGAAACACTGGCGGTGGCCTCCTGATAAATGGGGGAATGATTGAATATGAACAGATCTTTAATACGCACCCCACAGTAAATGTAGCTGTTGAATTCGTTAATATCTCAACTTTTGTATTCCGTTTTGGCATTCTTACAAGCAGAAATGTAAATGTAACGACATCGGTTCCTAGGCAATCAGGAATTCAATTTTCCTGCCTGGATAATTTCACAAACCCGATTACTACGACCTTCAATGAGGATGTAGATTCTGACGGTGATGGATTACCTGATCACAGGGATATTGATGCTGATAACGATGGCATCCCAGATAATGTAGAGGGGCAACTAACAGAGGGTTATGTGCCTCCTTCCGGTGTAGACGAGAATATGGATGGCTTGGATGATGCTTATGAGGGAGAGGAAATAGATGGTTTAAATCCGGTCAATACAGATGGGGAAGATGCGCCTGACTATTTGGACGATGATAGCGATAACGACCTGGTACCGGACAATAATGAAGGGAACGACTTTAATTTTGATGGTGTTCCAGATCAGGCCTTTACCGGGGAAGATACAGACGGAGACGGCCTGGATGACGGCTATGAGGGTAGTGATGTAAATGATGGCCCTGATCCTAATGATGAGATCGATGATCCGGCCAATGATCTTCCAAATACAGATGGTGAGGATGATGTGAACTATCGTGATCTGGATGATGATAATGATGGTATCCCCACTGATGAAGAAGATGCCAACGAGGATGGGGATCCGACCAACGATGATTCTGATGAAGATGGTACCCCGGATTACCTGGATCCAATAGATGATACAGACACAGACGAGGACGAAGTCCCTGATGTAGTAGATGTAGATGATGATGGCGATGGTATCCCGGATAGCGAAGAAGACCCCAATTTAGATGGCGACGATGATCCGAATACAGATTCGCAGGATACGGATGGTGATGGCACTCCGGACCACCTGGATATTGATGCGGACAA